>CAZOXI010000244.1:3258-5303 GCA_964583445.1 uncultured Bacteroidaceae bacterium
AAAAACATTTGTGTAATGATGGATGGTAAAAAACGCATTTCAGCCGTGATGAACGAAAAGTGCATCCCGGCATCTTAAATAAAATGGGTATGGATTTAAAGACCAGGGACCTGGGCGCACCAACGATCGATTTCAGCCATACGGCATTTAACCTGCTGATGCAGAAAAGGATACGCAAGATACTGATCATCAGCAGTAACTATGACTTCTTCATGCTCGAGGAGGATGGCAGGATCGATGAACAGATCTTCAATGAATATGTATCCCTGAACCTGAGGTATCCTCCTACATTTATCCAGGCCAACACCTCAAAAGAGGCCTTTGAGATCCTGGAGAAGCAGGAAATCAATTTGGTGATCGAGATGCTCAATATTGCCGACATCGACCCCTTCAATCTTGCCAAACGTATCAAGGCGAACTACGCCAACATCCCGATCGTGGTACTCACCCATTTTAACCGTGAAGTGAGCCTGCGACTGGAGAAAGAGGACCTTTCGGCGATCGATTATGTGTTCAGCTGGCTGGGGAATGCCGACCTGTTGCTGGCCATTATTAAGCTGATCGAGGACGGGATGAATGCCGAGCATGACATTGAGCAGGTGGGGGTGCAAACGATCATGCTGGTGGAAGATTCGATCCGGTACACTTCCAGCTACCTTCCCGAGCTGTATCGCATTGTGCTTCAGCAATCGAGGGAGTTCATGAAGGAGGCACTGAACGAGCACCAGAAGATGCTGCGGATGCGGGGCCGTCCCAAGATCCTGCTTGCCAAGACCTACGATGAGGCGATGGCACTCTATGAAAAGTACCACTACAATATGCTGGGGATCATCAGCGATGTGAGTTTCAAGAAGAATAATAAGCGCGATACCAAGCAGAAGCTGGGACTTAAGCTCGTTAAGGAATTCCGTCGCAACGATCCGCATATACCGGTGCTGCTGCAGTCGTCGGATAAATCTTTTGCATCACTGGCCGAAAAGTTGGGTGCGGGGTTTGTTCACAAGTATTCCAAAGCCCTGTCTATCGAGATCAGGAATTTTATCATCAGTCATTTTGGTTTCGGGGAGTTCCTGTTCATTGATCCCGACAATGGTGAGGTGATCTGTCGTGCGCAGGATCTGCAAACCTTTCAGCAGAAGATTGCGGAAGTGCCCGACCGTGTACTGGTTTACCATGCCGGCAAAAATGATTTTTCGAAATGGCTGAATGCACGTGCGATCTTTCCCGTGGCACAACTGTTCAAATACCTTACGCGTGAGGATTTTAATGATGTGGATGATGTGCGGAGCTATATTTATGAAGCGATCTCCAGCTTCCGCATCAGCAAGGGCAGGGGGATCATTGCCGAATTCGACAGGAAGACCTATGACGAGTACCGCACCTTCAGCCGGATCGGCCAGGGCTCCATCGGCGGAAAGGCACGCGGACTCGCGTTCATTGATTCCGTGATCCAGAAATACCGTCTGTATACCAAGTACGAGAATGTGGCGTTCACGGTGCCGCGAACCGTGGTACTGAGCACCGATATCTTCGATCAGTTTATGGAGATGAACGACCTGCACCACATCGCGCTGTCCGATCTTTCCGACAACGAGATCCTGGACCATTTTGTCAATGCCCGTTTTCCCGGGGAGTTGCACCAGGACCTGTATACCCTGCTTTCTTATGTGCGGGCCCCGCTGGCGATCCGGTCGTCCAGCAAGTTGGAAGATTCACATTACCAGCCGTTTGCCGGTATCTATTCCACCTACATGATCCCGGTGAACAAGAACGACCTGGCCCATACCATGGAAATCCTTACCATAGCCATCAAATCGGTGTATGCATCGGTATATTTCAAGAGCAGTAAAGCCTATATACAGGCCACTTCTAATGTGATCGACGAGGAAAAGATGGGGATCGTGGTGCAGGAGGTCTGCGGGTCGAAATATGGCGAGATGTATTACCCCACCATTTCCGGGATCGCACGTTCAATCAATTTCTATCCCATTGCCCCGGAGAAACCCGAGGATGGAATCGCCAAGATCGCATACGGACTGGGCAAA
>CAZOXI010000244.1:5313-5556 GCA_964583445.1 uncultured Bacteroidaceae bacterium
GACTTTCGGTGCGTTTTTCTCCGAAATACCCCAAAAAGATCCTGCAGTTATCTACCCCGGAACTCGCACTGAAGGAGACACAGCGGTATTTTTATGCACTGGATATGGACGGCCAGCATTTTACAGCCTCCACTAATGATGCTGTGAACCTGCTGAAGGTGAAGGTGAAGGACATCGACATCAACACTGATTCATCGATCAGGCACCTGGTCTCGGTCTATGATTACCACAGCAATATGTTGC
>CAZOXI010000245.1:0-5554 GCA_964583445.1 uncultured Bacteroidaceae bacterium
CCACACCGCTACCAATGGTAAAATTGCTATTGAACTGGCAAAACAGCTGCATCCTGATGTAATCCTGCTGGATGTGATGATGCCGGAAATGGATGGCATTGCGACGTGCGAGGAAATCAGGAAAACACCAGGTATCCGTGATACCCTCATTGCTATGTTGTCAGCCAGGTCGGAAAGTTACACCCAGATCGCTGGTCTGGAGGCGGGCGCTGATGATTATATGGTCAAGCCCATAAGGCCAAAATTGCTGGTAAGCAGGGTCAAGGCATTATTAAAGCGACCTGATCACTCAAAGTCAGTTGAAGATTCAAAGAATCAGTCATTCAGATGGTTCGGAGACCTGAGGATCGATTTGGAGAAACACCATGTTTCTGTTGCTGAAGAAATAATGAACTTGCCTAAAAAAGAATTTCAATTGCTAACGTTACTGTCATCAGTACCCGGGAAAGTATTTACCCGCGGAGAGATCTATGATTATGTCTGGGGCGAAGATATTGTCGTTTCTGACCGCACCATTGACGTCTACATCCGGAAATTGCGCGAGAAGATCGGGCAGGAGAGAATCACCACCATCAAGAGTGTAGGATATAGATTTGAAAGTTAGTTGGCCTGGATATCTATGCTGACCTGGTTCAGGCTCCATCAGTGCAATTCGGTTATATCCTCTTTCAGGAATCTTTACTTGTATTGTTTTATTTCTTACTTTTATGACTTGCAGGCCTCTTAAATGCATTGGCAGGCATTGTTGTATCGATATATTTTTTTAAAAAGTAGATCTATGAAAACAACAAGGATACTTATTATCGTCGTTCTGGTGATCGTGATCATTCCCCTGATCGGGTATGCTGGATGGATGTTGACAAAGGGAGAATCACTTGAAGTTTTCGTTGTAAATAAGTCCATGACAAATTATCGCGGTAGCGAGAACCGGGCGATGAATTCAGTGTTGAACAAGCAGAAGATTCTTACTGCGGGCAATCGCCTTTATAACCTGAAGGTAGATCACTATGGGCTGATGTGGGACAATGGTGATTACAGGATCAAGTTCCCCAGGTTGAATGAACTTGACCGTGCTGCAGAGATTTCCGACGTCGTTTATTATGCCGATGCATCCGGGATCACGACCTCAGACACCCGGGTCCTGGAGGAAGGAGAAGAAGACCGCATCGAATATGGCGGATTAAATAATACAGATTATACATTTATCAGGAAACTGATTGGTACAGGCAAACCGGTTGTGGTTGAATGCAGTTTCTTCGGACCTCCCACCGAACCTTTGATCCGATATAATATGGAACAATTGACTGATGTGTATTATGTAGGTTGGTCGGGAAAATATGTGAAGGACCTTGCCCGGGAACCCGACCTCTCGGCAGGGATTAACTGGCAGGAACTTTACCGGGATTATACAGGGAATAACTGGACTTTCAGAGGTCCGGGAATCATCCTGATGAATAAAGATGCCGCCAGGATTCTTGTGCTTGAAGAGGGACGGGGAATTCAGACTGCAGATGGGTTGATCGTTTCGACAGAAAAAGCAATCGAATCCTTCGGACTTCCGGAGGCTGTTAATTATTCCGGCTGGTTCACCTTGCTGCACCCGGGAAGAAATGAGGTATTTTCCGAATTTCGACTTAATCCTTCGGAGGAGGGCAAACAAATGCTTAACGAATTTGGCATCCCCGAAACTTTCCCTGCCCTGATCCATGTCGAAGAAAATCTCTATTTCCTGGCAGGGGATTTTGGCAAATGCAGATCCAGCAAGGTACTCCCAAGGCTATGGGTCCTGGGTTCTGCCCTTGAGCACATCAAAAGCAACAGCAAAAATGCATCAAGCTTTTTCTATTCCTATTTTCAGCCTTTCATGAACACTATCATTGAGGACGCAAGGAATAACAAAACTGTAAATAATTAAGGAGGCTGCTTGAAGAACATCATTACCCTTGCCATTATTCAGTCACACCTGCATTGGGAAGATGCAGGTGCCAACCTGGCGTTTTTTGAAAAAGAGATCATGGCAATCAGGGGAACACCTGACCTTGTCGTACTCCCGGAGACCTTTACAACCGGTTTTACCATGAATGTGGAGGAGCATGCAGACAGGGAAGGAAAAACCCTTGAATGGATGCGCCGGATCGCACATAAAAAAGACATTACCGTTACCGGCAGCTGTATTGTTTATGAAGCGGGACACTATTACAACCGTTTGTTCTGGGTGGAGCCTTCCGGGAAGACCCGGCACTATGATAAACGGCACCTGTTCCGCATGGGCAGGGAGCAACTTTATTTTTCTCAGGGGGAAGAACGGGTAGTTGTTCAAGTTGGTGGCTTCAGGATCCTGCTTCAGATCTGTTACGACCTGCGGTTTCCCGTGTTCGCCAGGAACCGGGGAGATTATGATGCCATGTTGTATGTAGCCAACTGGCCCTCTGCAAGACAACATGTCTGGGAATCTTTACTTACTGCCAGGGCAATTGAAAATCAATCATTTGTAATTGCTGCAAACCGCTGTGGAGTGGATGGTGAAGGTATGGAAAATTGCGGATTATCGAGGGTAATCGATCCCAAAGGAAATATAAAAGCCCGGCTGTATGAACAACCAGGCTTATTGATATCATCTCTTGATCTGGAAGCGCTGCAGTCTTTCAGAAAGAACTTTCCCGTGCAAGAGGATGCGGACGACTTTAAACTGCTCCTATAGTCGCTGACGTTCGTGGAACGACTGCAGGATCAGCAATTGCAACCATGTCCGTCATCCCCGCCGCAATTTCCACTTGCACAGTTGCTGCCGCTTCCGTGTACATGTCCATGCGATAGTTCTTCTTCTGTTGCTTCCCTGATTTCCGTGATCGTTCCTGCAAAGAAAAGATCTTTACCTGCCATTGGGTGATTGAAATCCATTTTGACAGCTTCTTCGCCGATATCAAGGATCAACCCATTCAAACGGTTACCGGAATTGTCCATCATCGGGACCATGTTCCCTTTCTGCAAAATGTTTTTATCAACTTCTCCATCGACTTTAAAAACGTCGATAGGCACTTCCACAATGGCATTTTCCACTACAGGACCGTAAGCATCTTCAGAATTCAGTCCGAAATTGAACGCATCACCTGCCTTAAGTCCGTCCAGCTTTTCTTCAAATTTAGGCAACATTCCACCGGTTCCGTATATAAAAGTAAGGGGGTTATCAGTGGTAACTGTTTCGACAACCTCTCCATTTTCATTGTCTTTTCTCAGTTCGTAAGTAATTGATACTACTTTGTCTTTTGTAATTTCCATAATGCGTGTTTAAAATTGCAACAAAGTAAGCAATAATATTCCTAACCTTAAAGGAATATGCCACTTACCTATGGTGAAACAAAATGCAGTTCATTCGGTTCATCAAAACCTGCGGCTAAAAGTAGATATTCAATCCTACACGATAGGTGGGATTTCTGTAAAGCGATAGGAATTGATCGTTCAGGTTCCAGAGTACCATGATCGAGTAGGAACTGAATCCACCGAGCCGCTGACTGATGCCGGCCCCGACAAACATGGCTTCGGTCCAGAAGCGGCCCTCGTCAGGGAAACTGGGCGCGTTGAAGTAGCGGTTTTCCAGGTTCAATTGTTCATATTCGAAATGTGCGAACAGCTCGTCGAAAAGATAAAAAGGCAGCAATTCAGCTGCATTCCGGATGACGGAAAGCCTTGAAAATGCTTTTATTCCCCATATGTGAGAGGAGAAATTCACCGGACTGTAAAAATCGTTATTCCTGTAAAAAATATAGTGTGGTCCGGCACCAATCGAAAGGCGGTCGAGCAGGTGATAACCGAGTTGGGGTGCGAGAGCAATGTTGGTAGTTGAACCTATCCAGAGTGACGCTTCCGGTATCAGGTAGAATTTTCCCTGCCTGTCCTCATCGGCAAAGTAGGGTTCATCATATGGGCGCTCTTGCTGTGCAGACAGGGTTAAAGGCAGCATTACAATGGATGCCAGGACAAAGATATATAAAGCTAATGGTTTCATATTTCAAACTACAATGATATAAAAATCATTTAGCAAAGTGACGATTTCTGGCTACATTTGATCGTAGTTTTAAACCCGAATATTATGACAATATTGATCACCGGGGCAAGTAAAGGCGTTGGAGCTGCGCTGGCCCTGCAGCTTGCAGAAGAAGGTCAGCAATTGCTGCTTGTTGCCCGCAATGAGTCCTTGCTCAAAGGAATAGCCGATCAGTGCAATAAGATTGGCGGACCGGGAACGGCAGCTGCGATTGCATATGATCTGACCGGAATCCTGGAGGATTCTTCCGCATTTGAGCAGCTGCTGGGGGAACATACAACATCAATAGATGTATTGGTTAATAATGCCGGGATGTTGGTCAATAAACCATTTCATGAGCTTACAACCCAACACGAACGATCTGTTTTTGATATCAATTATTTTGTTCCTGCACAATTGATACGCATTTGTCTGCCCTTCCTGCAACAGTCTGAAGATGCCTCAGTGATCAATATCACCACCATGGGGGCAGTGCAGGGCAGTGCAAAATTTCCCGGACTTTCGGCCTACAGCTCCAGTAAGGGCGCCCTTGCCATTCTTACCGAATGCCTCGCAGAAGAGTTCAAGGAATTAAATATCAGGGTCAATGCACTTGCATTCGGAGCAGTGCAGACGGAAATGCTGGAAGATGCATTCCCGGGAATGGAAGCGGGTACCAGTCCGCAGGAAATGGGACGTTTTTGCAAATGGTTCGTCCTTGAAGGATGGCGCAGGATGAATGGAAAAATGCTGCCGGTATCTGACAGTACTCCCTGACCAATGCGAAAGTGCAGTTGCCTGGCCAATGCGATGGAGCACTTGTCTGGCCAGTGTGACAGTACTCCCTGACCCCGCTAATCGAGGTTATTCAGGTCAAATCCCTCCACGAAGTTTTCCGGCTTATATTCACGGGCCTGGACAGATCCTTTCAGCAGCAACAGTCCGTTCATGGCCAGCGCACGCATTTCATCCTCCCCGGGATAAATGAACACCGGTGCAATATATCCCACATGTTCCTTGATGTATCCCGTCAGATCAGGATTATGCGCGATGCCACCGGTAAGAATGATTGCATGAACTTCTCCCTCCAGTACAGCAGCCATCGCACCGATCTCTTTACTGGTCTGGTATCCCATGGCCTGCTGTAATAACCTCGACTTTTTATCACCCCGGCGTGCGGCAAGCTCCAGCTGGTGCGCATCATTCGAACCGGTATACGCCATGAGTCCGCCTTTACCGGTGATCATCTTCTTGATCTCCTCGTGACTTACATCATTGTAATAACAATAATCCACCAGGGCGCCCACGGGAAGTGAACCAGAACGCTCCGGACTGAACGGGCCGTCGCCATCCAAAGCATTGTTGACATCAATCACCCGGCCTTTTTTGTGCGCTCCAACGGAGATGCCTCCACCCAGGTGGGCGATGATCAGATTCAGATCTTCATAATTCATGCCACACGATTGCGCATAGGTCCTGGCAGTTGCTTTCTGGTTGAGTGCATGGAAGATCGACATCCTTTTGATATCC
>CAZOXI010000246.1:0-5545 GCA_964583445.1 uncultured Bacteroidaceae bacterium
TTTCATTCATCCAGGCTTCCGACAGTAGTTACTGGTTTTCAGATGAAAGAGGTTTTGGTACACTAAACGTGCAAAAAAAGCAGGCTTTTTATTGGAATATTAATGGTAAAAATGGGCGTGTAGAGTTATTGTCGCTTGATGAACAGGGAACAATATGGGTTTTTTTCAGAGATGGGGATATTTACTATAAGAACAAAGATTCCGATAGGTTTTTCTATTTTTCAAAGGCCTTGCCAAATTCAATCCGTTCTGTGCTTATCGAAAAGGATCACATCTGGATTGCCTATCAAAGTAATGGATTGATGTGTTTAAATATCGACGGAACTGAACATACTTATTTTAATACCGGTGCAAGTGGCCCTGTGAAACTTCCAAGTAACCAGGTAAGAAGTATATTAAAAGACGAGAACGGCCTGATATGGGCAGCAACTTATAAAGGAATAGCGTTGATAAAAGATTACCAGGTGATATCTCTTATTCATTCAAGAAGCTATTCTGAATTACCCAACCAATCTGTGTGGTCATTATTTAAGGATTCTCAAAACAATATATGGATTGGAACCTTTTATGGCGGCTTGTGCTTTCATAGCAAATACAGCAACTATTTCAATCATCACAATCAATCCGGCTCTGTAAATTCTCTCAGCTCAAATATCATCAGTTCATTTGTTGAAGTACCTGAAACAGGAGAAATTATTGTTGGTACGGAGGATGGAGTCTTGAATTATTTTAATCCGAAAACTAATATTATCAATAAAGCAAAGGTGAGCTATAATGGGATTACAGTCGAAAATGTTAAATCACTCGCCTTTGATAAAAACGAGACTTTATGGGTTGGAACCTACGGACATGGAGTGTTGTACAGGGAAAAATCATCGAAATATTTCAAACAACTTAAGGCTCCATCTCCAATTGGAATCCAGGCGCTCGATTTACTTGCCGATGATGACGGGCTCTGGGTATGTAATTATCCATTTGGAGTTTACTATTATGTTTTTGAGACAGGAGACTTTCAAACTTTTCGGCATAATCCTTTAGACATTAATAGCATATCAGATAACAATGTGCGACAAATTTTAAAGGATCAGAATGGAAATTTATGGTTTGGCACCCGAAACGGGCTCAATTTATTAAAAAAGGGTTCCAATAAATTTATTCATTATTTTCATGAGGAGAATAACCCTTCCAGTCTGAATAGTAATATAATTTATTCCATGCTTGAAGACGATGAGGGGTACCTCTGGCTTGGAACGAACGGTGAAGGTATCAATAAGTTTAATCCGAACACAGGAAAGGCCGAACATTATTCAACCAAGAATGGATTACCGGGGAATGAGATATTTTCTATTTTACAGGACAAGCATGGTGATTTATGGTTTACCACCAATCAGGGACTGTGTAATTTTAATCCTGAATCAGAAACCGTCAGGTCCTTCAATAATAGCAATGGCATCTCGAATAGCAGGTTTAACCCAAATGCGGCTATTTACAATTCTGACGGTGAATTATATTTCGGCGGCACGAATGGCTTTATCCGGTTTTATGCTGAAAATATAACATCAAATCTTATTCCCCCGAAAACCATCGTCACGGAGTTTTATATTAATAATGAACTTGCTGTACCGGGAGATGAAAGCAATGTTCTGACGGATATCATCGCTAAAACGGAAAAGATTACATTGGACCATACACAAAGTTCGTTCGGTTTCAGATTCGTTACCAATAATTACATTGAGTCGATGGAAAATCGATTTCAATACAGGCTGCTGGGATTTAATGATGACTGGATTCATATTGCCCAAAATGGAAGTGCTAATTTTACAAGCATACCCGCAGGAAAGTATACATTCGAAGTCAAGGCTGCAAACAATGATGGGAAATGGAATGAAAAACCTACTACAATTGACATTCGTATTTATGCGCCACATTGGCTTAGATGGTATGCCTATTTAATTTATGCCCTCATTCTTTCTTTTGCAATATTATACATCCGACAGCAGATGATTAAGCAGCAAAAGCTTAAAAAAGATATCGAATTTGAAAAAATTAATCAGGAAAATAAAGAGCAGCTTCATCAAATGAAGCTTCAGTTTTTTACAAATATATCTCATGAATTCAGGACGCCGCTTACACTGATTCAAGGTCCCGTGAATCGCTTGTTGAGAAGAAATGATCAAAGTACTGAGGTGCAAAAGTATCTGACGCTGATTAAAACCAATACCGATCGTTTATTGCGCCTGGTAAATCAATTTTTGGATTTTAGAAAGGTAGATGCTGATAAGTTAAAACTGCATCCGGTCAATACAGACATTATTTCTTTTTGTGAAAATATTTATAAGTGTTTTGAAGAGAATGCAAAACAACGCGGGTTTAATTTTAAGTTTATCGCGGAATTGTCGATCCTTAAAATGGATTTCGATCCGGACAAATTGGATAAAGTATTATTTAATTTGTTATCTAATGCCTTCAAATATACACCTGATGATGGGGAAGTTATAGTTGAAGTCTCCAGCAATGTTAAGCGGCCTCCAAAAATATCAGGAAAATCTTATTCCATTGGAGATGAGGTTGAAGAAAGTTTTGTGGAGCTGACTATTTCGGATACAGGTAATGGTATGTCTGAGAAACATCTGTCTTCTATTTTTGAACGGTTTTATCAGATTGAAGATAATTCGAAACAGGGAACGGGCATTGGCCTTGCACTATCAAAAAATTATGTAATGGTTCACAATGGGCAATTGATTGTTAACAGTGAACTTAACAAGGGAACTGTGTTTAAGATATATCTTCCCCAGAACCAGGCAGGTACATTAGGTCAGAAAACCGGAGATGAATATATTGAATCATCAATGCCTGATAAATTACCCCTCACACTCTCTGACTCAGATAAGGCATTGCTTAGCAGAGAAAAAGCCGTCAATCAGGAAGCACTCATATTAATTGTTGAGGACAATATGGAATTGCTGAATTACCTGGGAGATGTGATGCAAAAATATTACAGGGTTGCAAAAGCAAGAAATGGGAAACAGGCCCTGGAGCAAATTCATGGGATGTATCCCGACCTGGTAATTTCAGATATAATGATGCCGGAGATGGATGGAATTCAATTGTGTGAAACGATCAAGACCGACATAAAAACAAGTCACATTCCTGTGATTTTACTTACCGCGCTTGAATCGGTACAGGACAGGATCTCAGGAATAAAATCGGGAGCAGATGCGTATATTGCAAAACCATTTGACGATGAATTACTCATAGCTTACGTGAATGGCATATTGGAGTCCAGGAAGAAGCTCAGGGAGTCTTTCAGCGCTAAAGAGATCAACTGGGAAGAGAAATATTCCTCTTTTGATCTGGATAAAAAACTGCTCTTAAAAGCCATCAGTGTGGTGGAGGAAAATCTGAGTGATGTTGACCTTTCTGTTCAGACACTGGCGAGCAAGCTTCATTTAAGCAGGACGCATCTGCACAGGAAATTGAAAACATTAACCAACCAGTCAGCTACAGAATTCATAAGAGATATCCGTCTGAAAAATGCTGTCAAATTAATGCAAGAAGGCAAGTCAAAGGTGAATGAAGTTGGGTATGCTGTAGGATTCAATTCTCATAATTACTTTACCAGGTCATTTAATAAGCAATATGGCATGTCCCCCAGTGAGTATATGAAAGAACATGCACGAAAAAATGAATAAACCTTACCTACCTGATCTTTTGTGACAGGAAGCCGTTCAATATCGCTTCACCATTGATATCTGTAAATTTGGCTGATATACATTTTCCGGCTTTGGCTTGAACAATTGTCTTAATTGATAGCACCTTCTCCGTCTCCAATTGCCCAGGGTTGGAAATCTTATTTATTAATAATATTCTCTAGTTGTGACTGCATTTCCCTCTTAATGCCGGCAATTTCATGGTCTTCAGAGATATTATTCCATTCATGTGGGTCGTTTTTCAGATCATAGAACTCTTCGCTACCATCGCTATATCTCAGGTATCTGTAACGTTCATTCTGAATGGCATAACAGTCCTTTCCATAACCTGTAACGACAGGATATGGCCATGCCAATGATGGATCCTCAATTAAAGGCACCAGGCTTATGCCTTCGTTTTGAAGGTTTTCGGGCAGTCCACACATATCTACCAATGTTGGATAAATATCCAACAAACTCACGACCCTGTTGCAACTTTTACCGGCAGTGATTCCAGGACCTGCAAATATCAATGGAATATGGGTCGAACGTTCCCACAGAGAATGTTTCTGGAACGTGTTTTTCTCTCCCATGTGATAGCCATGATCTGACCAGAGAACGATGATCGTATTGTCGCCATAATCGCTTTTTTCAAGGGCACTTATCACTTTTCCAATCTGATGATCCACGAAACTAATTGAAGCCAGATAGGAATGTACGATGTTTCTCCATTGATCGTTTTCAATGGCCCATTCAGTCCTTGGCATGACTTTCTTGATATTATTCAGACCCATTTGAGGCAGGTCATTGAGATCGTCCTCTTTATAAGGGGGTAAATTAATTTTTTCTCTGTCGTATAGATCCCACCATTTTTTTGGAACATACCATGGATTGTGTGGTCGTAAAAAACCAACCATCAGGAAAAAGGGTTTTTCATGTTTTTTCTCCAACTGATCAACTGCCCATTGCGCAGCTTTGTGATCAGGCATCTGTTCATCACTTTCAGGTTCCATGGCCCAATCAGTCATCGTGCCTTCCTGATGCCAGTTTCTTTTCAATTTACCCAGCCCGGCGCTGAAAAGTCCTCGTCCACCTGAAGCATCCAGTGTCTCTTCCGGCAAATGCCTGTGTAAAATTTTTCCTACAGCCAGCGGTTTATAACCGTTATTGCGAAACCAGACATGCATAAGTTCTGACCTGAGTTTTCTTGCTTCTGCCTGGACTGATTCATCATCATGAATATTTCCTTGTAGTCTGTGAGGGTAAAATCCCGACATAACACTTGCTCTTGAAGGCCTGCAAACGGTGTATTGACAATAAGCATTGTTAAATGCCATTCCCTGGCTGGCCAGTCTGTCTATGTTCGGGGTGATGGCGCCTTTATACCGGTCGGCATAAGAAACAAAATCATTCAGATCATCTACGGCTATGAACAACACATTTGGTTTGTCCTGACCAGTAGGATTAGCGGGTATACTTTTTTGCCCGCACAGGCTTTGACTGGAAAAAAAAGAGATGGCAAGTATTGGCAAAACGAAGCGGACTAAGTACTTTCTCATATCTTAATATTTTTTCTGGATTAATGAACATTTTTTGTCATTAAATAGAATTCGATCTTCAAATTTTTCCGTTTCAATATGAATGGAGTAATTCTCTATTGTTACCTTATATTTTTTGTCCGGATTCGTTAGTTGATGCACAATAATAAACCTTGTCGACTTGCATTTTCGCCTGATAATTAACATGGGCTTTGACATTTTCCGAATATCTTCAGGAGTATTATCCCAGCCTGCCGACGAATAAATCGGGGTGTTTGTTTTGAAAACTTCGGTATCTTTTTCTGCACCAGTGTATAA
>CAZOXI010000247.1:0-5544 GCA_964583445.1 uncultured Bacteroidaceae bacterium
TTTCCCATGCGAGCAGGGACGCCGACGCTTCCAGACCTGCTCTCAAATACCGGATACCTTACGGGCAACATACATAAAAAACACCACATGCTCCCGCACACCTCCTTTAACTGGGATTACGATAACAAACGACTGGGACTATCGGATCCGGATGGGGTGGTGGGCCGTGACCCTGAGGCTATTGCCGGTGCATTCCGCAGGTTCATCAGGATATCGCAAAAAAGACATCAACCTTTTTTCATGGTTATCAATTCAGCAGATCCGCACCGGCCGTTCCATGGTGACCCGGTGCCAACTGGCAGCTGGTTCTGGGGAGATGAGGAAGTAACATTAAAAGCCCCTTCCAGGATGTACTCACCAGAAGAAGTAAATATCCCTCCCGGTTTGCCGAATCTGCCGGGCATACGTGAAGACCTTGCAAAATATGCTTCTTCGGTGAGACGGCTTGACGACGCGGTGGGCGCATGCATGGAAGTCCTCGACGATTTGAAACAAACATCCACCACACTTGTTATTTTTGTTTCCGACAACGGGATGCCACTTCCCTTTGCCAAATTCGACTGCTACCTGGCAAGCAACAGGACCCCATTGATCATGAGGTGGCCTGAAATGATACCTGAACCGGTTACAGATGATCAACACCTTGTCTCCCTCATGGACATTACACCAACTGTTCTTGAGCTTACCGGTGTGGCTGTTCCGGAAAAATTAGATGGCCGCTCCCTGGTTCCATTCCTTGAAAACCGCACCCCAGAAACCTGGCGTGAATCAATTGTGCTGATTCGGAACGAGGATATCTATTATCCGCAGGGAATAAGAAGCAGTCTAAGGAGAGACCCTGATTTTGTTAAGGACCTTGAAAAAACTGGCTGGATACCCCGGCCGGATCACCCTGAACAGGGGACTTACTCCCGGGAGAAGGAGATGCGAACTTACTATGACGGGCGCTTTGGATATATTTACAACAACTGGTACCGGGCGGATGGGCTGGAATTGGGGCGTCTTGGAGCCGTTGTTCCCTATGGCGATCCCTCGCTCAAGGCGATGAGAAAAGCCGTCGAAACTAACAGTTTCATCGCGGAGCGCTATCGCTTTTATTTGGTTCGTGACCGGGAAGAATTATATGATTGGGCTGCAGATCCCGGAAGTGTACAAAACCTGGTCAATGATCCGGACTACGCCGAGGAATTATCAAACGCCAGAGCCGGGTTACTGGAATGGATGAGATCCTCCGGTAATCATTTATTGGAAGATTATGAAAGTTGGGTGCACGGGCAAGATGATTCAGAAGAGAACAATTAAGATTCAGAATATGAAAAAAAACTTTTTAACATTAGCTGTGATCATTGCGCTGAGCAGTTCAATGCATCTTTTAGCACAGGAATATGCAAGCGGGGATCCCGAATTTGACCGGGTGCGTTTGGAGGTAAAGAGAGAACCAACCAACGAAACGAATCTGAGAAAACGAACGAAAGTATTGTACATGTGGATGAGCGCATTGCAGCAGCAGGGCGCCAATACACTTCCGTTTTTTGACCTGGATCTCAAATACCGGAACCTGGAAACAAGAATGGCAAATACTCCGGCATTCGGCGCATGGAATACTTTGCATAACATGCAGGCATCTGATGACGTAGCGCAGAAGAGCAAACAGTACCGGCAGG
The DNA here is from genome assembly GCA_964583445.1 of uncultured Bacteroidaceae bacterium. Taxonomy (GTDB): domain Bacteria; phylum Bacteroidota; class Bacteroidia; order Bacteroidales; genus M55B112. The sequence goes on from CAZOXI010000247.1 coordinate 1,665, forward strand.
TGCTAGACGAGATATGCAGGACGATCGATGCCGGGTTTGGGGTAATGGAACAGGTTCAACGGGATTTAGCGGAGGACGGTCCAATGTTCAATGCTTTTGAGGCAGATACCAGGGTGACCGGTGGAGACCTTACTGCCGAGTGGCCCATGTTCCAGGCCAATAAACACAATACCGGGGCCACCGCGGCACCCGGACCGAGCTATGGCCGGGAGAAATGGAAATTTCCCGTAGGACTGGGATGGTATGCCCGGCCAGTCATTGAAGGAAATAAAGTATATGTCACGTCACCGGGCATGCGCGTGACCTCATTTTGCCTGGATCTGAAGACCGGCGAGGAAATTTGGACTGCTACACAAAACCACCCTGTTTTTTACCTATACAAATATCCCGGTATGGCATCTACTCCTTTGCTGATCAACGACCAGGTGGTGCTGCGGGAGATCAATTCACATGGTGGAAATGACGGACTGGCCCGAAACCTGGTGTACCTGGATAAAGAGACAGGGAAGACAAAAGCACGTCGCTATGCCGGTCATGTCGATTACCGCACACGCTACGCTCCTGTTGCAGGGAATGAGGAGGTGGTGGTCTATCCATTTGGCGTGCATGACATCTATTCTGCTCCGGCGATCTGTCAGAATTTTAACAGGCTGATATGTGCCGATGCGCAGAACAAGCAGAAGCGCTGGGATTTTAACGTAGGGGATATCGACGCACTGGCCGAACCGGTGATAGCTGGAGACAAAGTTTACCAGGGAACCATGGAAGGTTACCTGTATGCACTGAATCTTTCCGGCGGACGGGGGAAGCAGCGCATCGCCTGGAAGCACCAGACCAGTGGATCGATCAATACAGCTGTGGAAGTGAATAATGACATGGTCTATTTTGGCGCGAACGATGGACGCGTGTATTGCCTGGATGCCTCGGATGGAAATGTAATATGGGAATATATGGTACAGGATCCCGAGCAAGGAGCGAGAAAGCACTTTTCAACACCTGTCGTGTATGATGGCCGGCTTATTATTGGCGGAGCAGATCAGCAACTCTATTGCCTGGATGCTTTTAACGGCGCCCTGGTCTGGAAAGCTGAAGTGGATGACTGGATCCGTGCCAGGCCGGTGGTTGATGACAAAAACATTTATGTTGCCACGATCAGTGGCCGCATGTATCGGTTCAATCATGACGGTGAAGTGAAATGGGAAGAAAAAATCAGTGAACATGCCATCTATGCTGATTTGGCAGGTGATTCAGAGCAGTTGTTGATCACAGACAGTAACCTGATGCTGTATTGTATTGGAAAGAAAGACAGGTTGCTATGGAAAAAAAGCATTTTAGCTGCCTTTGAAAATGAGCAGGGAGAAAGGATCTTTACGGACCTGATCTCAGGAGGAACATTCTACCAGAGTAAACCCACCGCGGCAGCAGGGAGATTATATTTCGGAACTCCGAGCGGATTCCTGTATTGCGTGGATGCGGATTCCGGGGAAGAGATATGGAAATATGAAATGGGGGCCGCTATTTCTGTTGGGTCTGCCATCGCTGACGGTAAAGTGTATGCAGGACAGCAGGGAAGTGAGCGTTTTTTCTACTGCCTGGATGCAGAGACAGGTGCACTAGTCTGGAAACAAACCATCCCCGGCGGATGGGTGTGGGGATCAGCGGCAGTTGATGACGGCCTGGTGTATGTGCCTACCGTGAGCGGATATGCAGTTTGCCTGGATGGAGAGACCGGCCATATCGTATGGATGTATCCTACGGCAAAGTCGGTTCCTGCTGAACCAGCTATTGACGGGGACATGGTCTATTTTGGTTCCTGGAGCAGATCGCTCTATGCTTTTAATAAGAAAACGGGCGAAATAGTCTGGAAAGAAAATGGGGTAGGCCTTGATTCAGGAACCTTAATAGCCAAAGACGGGAAGATCTATCTGCCCAACCATTCCAATATCTTCACCTATTTTGATGCTGAGACAGGTGCCCTTCTAAATGAAGGGAATACCAATGAAGAAGAAAAGGGAGTGCATACGGGCTTTAATGCGAGTCCGGCGTTTGCAGATGGAAAAGCATTTTTTACTGCCCGTGTTGGCAGGGGAATCGGAGGTATACCGCTCGCCAGCCGCGTGTATTGTGTGGATCCGGAAACCGCGGAGATCAACTGGACTTTTCCCGATGGAGGTGGGTTGTCGGCGCCTGCCCTGGCCAGCGGCCGTTTGTATATTGCTTCAGGAAATACGCCGTTTTTTTATTGCCTGGACCAGGAAACCGGGAAACCGCACTGGATCGTAAAACTTGGACAGCGGGTGGAGGAATCGACCCTGTGTATCTATCGAAATATGGTGTATGTATTATCTGCCGATGGGTATGTTCATGCGATTGAATAATGCTTTTGAAATCAATTATTTAATATGTTGAATGTGGGATTGGTTGATGCCCTGTTCTACTCCACTCCCCAGGTTTTATTGGCATTCCTGCCCATTTCCAGTTCCAGGGTACCCCCTTGCATGATGGCATCGTGGGAGATCCAGGGCAACAGGAGGTCTTCGCCATCCAGTGTTGCTGACTGGATATACTTGTTTTCCTGGCTGAAATTATTGGCCTGAACGGTGAACGTGTTCCCATTCTCCAGCTGTATAGTGATGGTTTCAAAGAAGGGACTGCCAATGGAATATTCAGGGACACCCGGTGTGACAGGGTAAAAACCCATCATGGAAAATACCACGAATGCCGACATTGCGCCACCGTCTTCATCACCGGGAATGCCCATCAGGTCATTCCTGAACCAGTCATTCACCAGCTTGTGGATCATTTTCTGTGTTTTCCAGGGATGTGCAGCGTAGTTGTACATATAGGGAATATGTAACGAGGGTTCATTTGCCATGGAGAATTGTCCCACGTTACCGGTCTGGTCAGGCAACTGCGCGTAGAATGCGTATTTGCTTCTTCCCAATGGCTCGCGGAAGGTGGCATCCAGGTGTTCCACGAATGCTTCATTGCCTCCCATCAGTTCAATCAGGTCAGGAATGTTGTGCTGAACATCCCACCGATAGGTCCACGCGTTGTTTTCATCATAATATCCCCTTGCACCCATGCCTCCTGAGAATGTATAATCAAATGGCTCTATGAAATTTCCCTCTGCATCCTTCGGGTGAAAGAAAGCGGTTTTGGGATTGTACAGTTTCCGGTAATTGAATGCTCCTTTCATAAAACGGCCTGCCTCCTCTGTCCTCTCCAGTTCCTGCGCAAGCTGTGCCAGGCACCATTCATCATAGGCAGTCCCCAGGGTAACGGCAACCGGTTGTCGCCTTTCGAAGTGGTGTACTTCCGGGATCGTCTCTTCTTCGCCCGGATACAGGGCCGGGATGTACCCGTGCTCATGATAAAACCGATCCAGTTCCCCGGCGGGTTTCCCCGACCATGGGGCCAGGGTCTTTTCGGTCACCGCATGCTTCCCGGAGAGGTAGGCTTTCTCAAGATCGAAATTCTGAAGTCCCTTTACATGCCCATCCAGGAAGGTAGCCACACCATGATTGGAGTTCATCGCCCTGCGGTCTCCCGTGATCGTAGGGAAGGTGGGCATCCAGAAATGGTCCATCTGTTCCGCCGTCAGGACAAAGGAGTTCAGGATGTCTTCTTCCCGCTGAATATCGATGATGGTCCGCAACGGGTGATGTGCCCTGTATGAATCCCAGATCCAGTCGTCGGTGTAAAAATCACGTCCGTTATCGCCATGCACCTCCCCGTCGAAGGGACTGTAATAGCGTCCCTCCTCTGAAATGTTTACCGGTCGCTCATATGCACGGTAAAGAGAAGTGTAAAATACGGCTTTTTCATCCTCAGAACCACCCTGCACATTGATCTTGCTGAGCTCCTCGTTCCAGATCTT
>CAZOXI010000248.1:0-2357 GCA_964583445.1 uncultured Bacteroidaceae bacterium
TGCGCTCACTGCAAATCAAGCGGGCATTGAAACGGATGTATTTTACCGTCAATAAGCTGAACCTTAAGAAATGGATCCTGGTGAATTTCAAGATCAACCGGCTTCCCGACACACATATCGTTGACAGGTATATGCAGACACTAACGCTTTTCAGCGTGGAGCATGACAACCAGGGACTGGATTTCTTTATCCCCGAAGCGGACCAGGTCTCACCCGGGGACCTGCCCGAGCCTTTTCGCTCAGGATATGTTGCACTCGTGATTGGTGCAAAACATACCACAAAAAAACTCCCCCCGGAAAAACTTATTGCATTAACAGGTGCGCTTCTTCACCCTGTGATCCTGATCGGGGGACCTGAGGATAAGGGAACCGCTAACAGCCTCGTTGATGCACTCCCAAAGAAAAAGATCCTGAATGGTTGTGGCCGGTGGTCCGTTAACCAGTCTGCCGCTGTCATCCAACATGCAAACTGTGTGATCACCCACGATACCGGCATGATGCATATCGCCGCGGCATTCAAAAAGAAGATCATCACCCTCTGGGGCAATACGGTCCCGCAATTTGGCATGTATTCCTACCGGCCTGATCCGCAATCGGTCGATTACCAGGTGGATGGGCTCGCCTGCCGTCCCTGTTCAAAACTCGGAAAACCCTCCTGCCCGAAAAAGCATTTCAAATGCATGATGGATCACGACACGGGGATGATCGCAGCCAGGGCCAACAAACTTTTCTGATTGTAAAAATTTAGCAACGCAGCGTCCATCTGCTCACTGTGCAACAAACTGGTAGCTGATCTGCCCGCGCTGCCTGGCAGGGGCCTCATAATTGCTGCGAAAGGTTGAAGAGAGCGCAGCCGCTTCTGCTGCATCAATAAAACACTGTGAGTCTCTTGCCGATTCGACCCGAACGACCTTTGCACTGCTTACAGAGCCATCCTGACGCACCTCAATATCCACGGTCACCAGCGCAGACCCCTCACACCGGTATACGGGTATGGTAAGCTTTCGATCCTGGCGGTCAAGTGGCGGATCCGTGAATGCATAGGTAATACGCGTGGGTCCGGTATACGGTGTTTCCTCTTCTTCTGCCTCCGCAGGTGGTGGGGTATCTTCCTCATACACATAAGAAGAGATAATCTCCTTCCATTGCTCCCTGTCCTTTAAAAATTCCTCATCTTTCTGCGATTCCAACTCCTCCAGCAGGTCATCCACATAATCCTCGGTAGAGATCTCCCTGTTGACATCGTCATTCACATTCACTGCCCTGTTGCTGGCCTGCTCCCTGGCTTCAAACACCTGCTCGATCCATTCAGGCGGCAGTTCAACCTCCTCCTGCTCCATGAGTTCCTCCAGGGTCACTTCTTCAGAAAAATCCAGCATAACTCCCAACTCACGGTTCTGCTTCAGACCCTCCACCTTCAGCAATACCAGCACAATGGCAATCACCAGGTGAAGGATCACCGTATACAGGATGGGCACCAGGTTGGTTTTGAAAAATTCCCTGATGTTCCTGGGTCCATATGAGAAGAGATCTGCCATGTTTGGTTCTGCAAAATTATGATCTTCTGCGTAACAAGGAAATATTGTACATTTACATAACGAAGATAAGACAATTAACATATACGAACCGAAACCTGCACGATATGAAAAAGATCATTGCCATCGCACTCCTGTTGACTACCCTTGCCAGTTGCAGCATCCTCTCTGAACTGACCGCACTTTCAAAATGTGAATTCAGCTTCCACTCCGCCCAGGATCCCGTCGTGGCTGGAATTGATGTCATGCGTATAGACGATTATTCCGACCTCACCTTCCTGGATGGACAACGGATCGTCGCCAATATTCTTCAAAAACGCATGCCCTTTGGGATCACCGCCAACGTGGAAGTACGCAACCCCGGACCGGTTACAGCCGCACTGAATCATATCGAATGGATCGCCTTCATTGATGATATCCAGATCTCCACCGGTCGGATTGATCAACGGGTAGAGATCCCGGGCAATGGAGGTACCACTTTGGTTCCCATCCGGATCGAAAGCGACCTGTTCCAGTACCTGCAGGGCGACAATCCCAAAACCATGCTGAATTTTGCACTGAATCTTGTGGACGCCGGCGGTCAGCCCACCAGGCTCAGCATGAAGATCAAACCATCTGTATATGTGGGGAATACCATGGTTCCCTACCCGGATTATTTTACGATCAGCAAGCGTTTCTCCTCCGGGAATTGATCGAAATACCGGCACACCGCTACTGACAACCTCGGTCAGGAATCGGGAAAACTGCAGGGTCCGTTCTCCGGGATCAATTCACATCAATGCTGAACAACAACCCGGGCTTGATCTCCCCTGTCTCCGGGAG
>CAZOXI010000248.1:2367-5543 GCA_964583445.1 uncultured Bacteroidaceae bacterium
GAGGTATGCTACCCTGGTGCCCAAAGAGACGGGAAAAAAGATCCGCAGGAAATGCAAATCGAACAGGAGGTCAGCACCATATGAAAAATAATCCTTCTCCACCAGTTCCGGCTCAGGATCTGCAACCAGCACACCTTTCCCCCGCAGGTAATCTGCCCAGAGGTTGCCGCGAATGCGCTTGACATATACCACCGGGCCGATCTGCAGGTCGGGGTACAGGAGCGGAAAACTATAATCGGCGCTGTAAAGGTCCAGGTCCATTCCGGCAATACCTGTATAACCCCGTGGCAGCGCGATGTCGTTCCCGAACAGGTACCGTACGGTATCCTGGACCTGGGTGAGCAGGCGCAAGCGGATAGACTGGTGCCGTAAAAGGCCCGGCACGTATAATGTGAGGCCCGCAGAGCGCTGCGTTCCGAAATTATGCTGATCGAATGGCGCATGCCGCAACCCGGCGAAAGCTGAAAAACCCAGCCTGGGTAAGATCTCTTTGGAGCCCATCCGCAGGTAGGAACTCACATAGAAGCGGTACAGCAGGCGGTGGATACCGCTCTTGTATCCTGAAAGGTCTTCATTCGGGAACAGGTCTGACGTGTAGCTATACCCCAGCAGCGGCTGTGCATAGGAGACAAACTTCCCTGTATTCAACCGCAACGGAACATAGATGCTCGAGCTGAATGAGAACCGGTCCGGACGTACCGCAACATTGTCAGCCGGGTTAAGCTTATTCACCACTGGGTAGCCCCCGTAATCCATTCTGAAGTCTACGACCGGATACCTGCCCTTCAGCCTGAACCCCGAGTGCATGTAATGCAGCTTGTCACTGTACTCATACCCCACCATGCCTGTCACGGTGCTCAGCAGGTTCTGTGTAAGCACCGTGGCACCCAGGCTCACCGGAAGTTCTTCCGGGGTAAGGGCTGCTTCGGGATTCATATAGTTAAAATAAAGGGGCAGCCAGGAATGTATATTGATGGCATTGAAAAGTTTGCGATAAGGTCTGGGCTGGTACTCCCCCGGGGGAACTGCCAGGGAGCTGTCGATGATCTGCCGTTCCAGCGCTGTAGGATCCGCATCTACCTGCTCAGTAGATACAACCGGTTCATCCATTTGTGTGACGGTAGACGGATCCAGCTGTTTTGAGACGGCCCGGTACCCGTCTACATGGTAATCGGCAAACAGTAAACTGCCCGTTTCACGATCCACCGAAGGATCAAAGGCACCCAGGGCTGCATCCGTGACCTGTTCCAATACCTTCCTGCCCATATCATACCTGTAGATATTATCGATCCCTGAAAACGTGCCATTAAAATATATTTGGTCTCCAACGACTTCAGGGGTTGAGATATCATCAAATCCTGCATAATAGAGCTTTTCCCAGGTGCCATGAGACCAGGAATAGCGGTAGAGGTACTCGCCTGTCTGATCATTAACAGTGGCGACCAGGGCAGTGTCCTGGTCCATCCAGGCGGGATGCTGCAGGAATGCATTCCCCGGGGAACGGACGATATGCAATACCTTGCCGTCCAGGTCCAGGATCACAAGGTAAAATGAGTGGTCGGTACGCTGCTCCACCACTGCAATATAATTGCCACTTTCAGAAAAAGCCGGTGCATAGTAACGTGTCTTACCTCCCAAATCTTTCACTTTCCTTTCTTCAATGTCATAGAGGCGTACGGTGGAAAAATTCCTGTTGCTCCAGCGAAGATCGGGAACCCATTCATCCCAGGCGATCATGCCCTTGCTATATGTAAACCTTCCCGAATTCATGAACCCAGGTCTGAAGATACGTTTTGCCCGGTACCCCCCATCAATATGCACGAAAGCCGGTATCTGATCCGGGCCTGACTGTAACGCGATAAGGGATGAATCGTTTAACTTCTGCGGGAACCGGTAACTGGTGTAATGTCGTGATGGTTCGGGGCTCCACACCGTTGTTTGTCCCGGATTGCGCTTCTTGAACGATGCTGCCCAGTGTTCCTGGTAAAAATCCATCGTGGAGTGATACAGGTCCTTTTTTGAATCGACCCCGTATTTTTTCATGCTGAACCAGGTGGGAACCACCAGGTAGGGTTTCCTGGCGACATAGTCTTCCATATCGATCCAGAACTGGTCCCCATAGGTTCTTCTTCCATATCGAACCATCAGGTAGCCAAGTTCGTAATGGTTGGGGAGCACATCCTTATATGAGCCCAGGGTCGCTTTGGAAAAGGAGTAGCGTTTATCCCCTTCCAGCAGGATCGCCTTCATGCGCATCTCGAAAGAAGGGAGTCTGCCCCGTCCCGTATATGAAAACCGTGTTTCAGCATCGACGGCATCGCCTTCAAGATACCACATGGGCAGGAACCCGGTAATGGCTCCCACCGCCTGTTCACCAGCGATATAGGACAGCCCCTTACTCACTCCCTGGTTGAGCTTTGAAACCTGGAAGGCATGCCTGCCTTCATGAAGTGCCAACTGGGTCATCCAGTCCTGCGGGTACCCATTGGGATCGGGATTGTTGAATACCTCCAGCCTGCGGGGTGCCCAGACAAACACACCATTGGAAAAACTGGATTCGTGGTGAAATACCACCGGCATCTTTGTGTGCCGGTGATCCAGTACGCGGGCCTGGTGCGGATAAAAATACTCCATCTTGTCGGCAAATGCCATGGCCAGGCTGTCCAGTCCGCGTGGGTAGATGAGCTGATAATGGTCGCTGGAAAACTGGTTCCAGCGGATCGTTCCCCTGTCCTGCCCGTATTCATAGAACTGGCCCGACAAAGGCCTCCAGGTCAGGGTGAGCAGCAACAAGAAAAAGCTGAAACAATATTTGACAGACCGCCTCTGCCGAACACACTTACGACGCGGCAAACCGAACTCCGAATCCCTGGTTACGTAAATATACATATGCTCTTTTTCGCACATCCCTATCCAGGATGATGTCATACATGTGTGTCGCCCCACTGGTCCGGCATACCTTTGCAAGCGATTCCTCCAGCTGGATGAGATCCATTCTTTTTCCCTTATACCCGGTGATTGTAGTCACCGGGGCACCATCGATCTTGCGCTTATTCAGGGCAATGACCAGCAACTGATCCCCGGGCTTTTTCGTTGCTGGTTCATGAACATTGGCGTACTCAACTTCAAATTCCGGGTAAGTGGAATAAATCACCTCATCGGAAAACGGAAAATGT
>CAZOXI010000249.1:0-5540 GCA_964583445.1 uncultured Bacteroidaceae bacterium
CTGTCGTTGCTGCGGGAAAAAGACGCAATCATCGTTCCCGGCAACCATGACTACCATGCCGCGCGGAAGGTTCCTGAGCACTCCCCGGCGTTCGGTTTTCCATCTGACTGGTACGAACTGGAATACAGGCAGCGAAGGATCCTGGCACAAAACGAAATCTGGCTGCATGAGGAGAATGACCTGGACCCACTGTATACGAGCGAGGACATTCAATACCTCCGTACCCTTCCCGAATACCATGTGATGAAGGATACCGGAAATCACAACCTGCTTTTCAGTCATTATGTATGGCCCAACCTCTCCGGTTTTGTGAAGAAATTCAGTATTATTCCAGGGGAGTTCGGACCCCATTTCGAATTCATGTCCTCATTGGGCTGCTCCGTCAGTTTCACCGGTCATTCCCATGTACGCGGTTACACAATGGCGTTCCCCCGTTATTTCGCGGATTACAGGTATGGGCGCCGCCGCCTGGAAACTTTCCCGGTGATTGTGGGAATTCCGCCTGTCACAAGTCATAAAAACCGCAGCGGATTTTGTATATTTGATACAGCGAGGCCGCTCCTTCGTGTAGTCCGCTGTTCCACTTAATACTGAAATCATGCCTGAGAACAACCTGAGCAGGTTTTTTTTCTCGATCGTTTTCCCGTCAATACTGGCGGTGCTCTTTTTCATCGTGCTGATCTTCGTAGTGATCATCCCGGCGTTTGAGCGGAACATATTGGAGGAGAAGAAAGAGATGATCTCCGAGCTCACCAATACTGCATGGAGCCTGCTGGAGGAATACCACCAGGAGGAAGCACAAGGTCGCATGCCGGCCGACAGTGCGAAAATGCTGGCTGTGGAGCGGATCGGAAAGATACGTTACGGGGAAGAGTACAAAGATTATTTCTGGATCATCGATGGCCGACCGGTGATGATCCTGCATCCCTACAGGCCGGAGCTGAACGGGACCGACCTGACAGATTACCAGGATCCTGACGGGAAACGGCTCTTTGTGGAAGCGGTGCAGACAGTGGCAGCAGAAGGGGAGGGATATATCAATTACATGTGGCAGTGGAAGGATGACTCCACGCGCATCGTGCCGAAGCTTTCGTATGTGAAGGGATTCGCGCCCTGGGGATGGATCGTCGGTACGGGCATCTACCTCGAGGATGTGCGGGCGGAGATCAGGGCCCTGACAAACAGGTTGCTGCGGATCACCCTGGTATTTGCGTTGCTGATTGGTGCGATCCTTGCCTTTATCATACGCCAGAGCCTTACCATCGAGCGTCAGCGAAGCAGTGCGGAAAAGAAACTGCGGCTTTCGCGGCAGAAATATAAGTCGCTTGTCGATGCCTCCACGGAGGGAACCCTCATGATCCTGGGGGAGAAGATCATCTTCTCTAATGTTAAATTCAGCAAGCTGAGCGGGTACGATCCAACCGAGGTGCGGAATATGCGGTTCGATGAGCTGTTCCAACTGCCTTGGAAGAACCTGGTTGAACGTTTTAATGACAACAGCCATTCGGTGTCACACGAGACCTTCCTGAACTGCCGTGATGGCATTGATAAAGAGGTCGTGTTGTCGATATCCCAGGTTTCCTACGCTGAAGAAAGCGGCTACATTATTGTTGTTAAGGAGTTGAGTGCACAGCAAAAACTGGAAAAGGATACGGAGCGGCTTACGGAGGAACTGCAGACATCCCTGATCCTGATGAACCAGCCGATCGGGCCACTGGTGAATGACCTGGTGAAGTGCCGGGCCTCTGCAACGATAAGTGATGCGGCAAGACTGATGACCCGAAAGAAACGAGACATTATTTTTATTACACAGGATGAATCGGTCATAGGGGTGGTGAACAGCAATGACCTCAAAAAACGGGTGGTGGCAGCCGGAGTTGATCCTTCGAGACCGGTGATGGAGGTAATGACATCGCCCGTGGAGACCATCTCTGGGAAAGTGCTGCTTTATGAGGCACTGCTGGAGTTGAAAAATAGGAGTGTCTCCCACCTGGCAACCCTTGACGGGAAAGGAAATATCAGTGGAGTAATCGGTCATGAGCGCATTTTGGAGATGCACCAGAACGCCATCAGCTTCCTGATCAGGGAGATTGAGACAGCGGGCGATGTGAACCAGCTGGCGCAGATCTACAAACGGGTACCGGTACTGGTGAAGGCACTGTTGGAAAGTGGTGACAGGACCGAAAATATTAACCGGATCATTACTTCTGTAGGCGATGCCATGCATAAGCGGGTAGTGGCATTTGCCATTGAGGAGATGGGACTGGCGCCTTGCAGGTTTGCCTTTATGGTGATGGGCAGCGAGGGACGCGGGGAGCAGACGCTGGCTACTGACCAGGACAATGCCATCGTTTATGAAGATGTTGAGTGGCCAGGCAAAGTGCCAGGTGAAAGTGGCGGCGAAAGGACAGACGAAGAACCCGCGAAGGAAAAAGGGAAGGAGGTTTCGGACAGGAGCAACGGGAAAGCCGATGAAGTGTTACGTGGAGTGCCTGGAAAAGGAGCAGGCAAAAGCGTTGGCGATCCTGAAGCCGTAAGGAAAGAAGAAGAGATCCGTACCTACTTCCTGGAGCTTGGTGAGCGGGTGAACAGGGACCTGCATACCATTGGTTACAAGTATTGCAAAGGCGGGGTGATGGCACGGAACCCGAAATGGACACAGCCACTGGACCGCTGGAAAGCTTATTTCAGTAAGTGGATCAATGACAGCAATCCGCAGGACATTCTCGATGCAGCTATATTTTTTGATTTCAGGTATATACATGGTGATCAACAGCTAGTGGGCCAACTACGTGAGCATGTCAACAGGGCCTCAGCGAACAAACCGGTATTTTATTATCACATGGCACAGGCGGTGCTGAAATTCAAGCCCCCGTTGAATATTTTCGGACGGATTGTGGGGCGCGACAAAGGGGCCGATGCGCTGGAGGTGGATATCAAGAAGGCAATGATGCCGGTGCTTACTTTTGCCAGGCTCTATGCGATCCGGGAGAAGCTGGAAACGACCAATAGTTTGGAACGGTTGCATGCATTGGCGGACAGGAAATGTATCGACAACACCAGTCATGAAGAGCTGGTGCAGGCATATGAGCTGATGATGTACCTTCGGTTGAAGTTCCAGGTGGAACGCATCTCACAAAACGAAGCGCCGGGAAACATCATCGACCTGAACAGGCTTACCCGCATGGAGGCCACGATGTTGAAAAAGATCTTCTCCCAGGTCACTGATCTGCAGACAAAGGTTGGATTTGATTTTAAGGGGTGAATTTTTCCTGCTGTAAAAAATGAATTTAGCTCCTGAATAAAACAAGCAGATCTCTCATATTTAACTATTTTGCAGCAAAAACAGAAAACATGAGCAAAAGATCTGCATTCCCTAAGGTATTCTGGACAGCCAATATCATAGAGGTATTGGAACGATTTGCCTATTATGGCATCTATATGAGTTTTGGGATCTACCTGCAGCAACTGGGGTATTCGAAAGGTGATCTCGGGATCATCCAGAGTATTTTTCTTTTACTATCCTACCTGACGCCCGTATTTTCCGGGACCATTGCTGACAGGTATGGATTCAAAAAAGTGCTTATCGTTTCCTACCTCGCTTACCTGCCTTCCATCCTTTTGCTGATTGTTACCGAATCATTTTCGGGGATCGCCCTCACGATGCTTTCCATCGGGCTTGCAGCGGGTATATTTAAACCCCTGATCTCTGCCACGGTGCGCGCTACCACAGACTCCACCAATAAAACACTTGGATTTGGTATTTTTTATGCCATGGTCAACCTGGGTGCATCGGTCGGTCCCATTGTAATGGGAAACCTCCGGGCTATATCATGGGATTATGTGTTTTATACAGCGGCAGGTACCATCGGGCTCATGCTGATCATCACCCTGCTGTTTTACAAAGAACCACCACGGGATATTGAAGGTGCTACCCTGAGACAGAAATTCCGCGACATGGGGGTAGCACTTTCTGATATTAAATTTGTCATATTCCTGACCCTGCTGGGACTGTTTTTCTGGCTCCCTTTTTGGGCGTTCTTTAATATTCTGCCGGTATATATCAACGATTACCTGGATACGGCTAAATTATACCTTTCTGTAAAAAGTGTGCTGGGTGAGGCGGTTGCAAATTTGATTTCCCAGCAGCATGAGGGCACCTGGAAGATCAATGCAGAGGCCATTTCACATACCGGTTATATTATCATTGTCTTCCAGCTGATCATCTCGCGGATCTTTGAAAAAGGGAATGCGATCCCGACCTTCATGCTCGGTTTGTTCCTGGTCACATTGGGATTCATCGTGTTGGGCATATCCGTCCTGACTGTGCCCGGAATTGTATTTCTTGGCGTATTTCTGTTTGCAGTGGGTGAGATGATCTCATCGCCGCGTATACAGGAGTATATTATGTGGATTGCCCCGAAAGAGATGGCAGGATTGTATATGGGTACCAATTTTCTCTCTGTAGCCCTGGGTGCCTTGTTAAGCGGATTTTATACCGGGTTGCTGGGACGATTTGAGCAGGCAGGAAATCCACAAAACATTATGTTTACCCTGGCGGTGCATACCGCTGTCGGAATCATTGCCATCTGGATCTTCACCAAAACCGCCGGGGAGTTTACAGAGCGAAATGAATGATGTATAAAGAGATATTGAGTTTTTTGCGATAAAAATCTATCTCATAAACCTGTTTACTGCTATGAAGAACTATTTTTTTAGCATACAGTCGAAGTTTAGATAAAGTGATAAAAGCCCGGCAATCCCGCATACTGATCATATTTCTTGTGGTTTTCGGAATCATATTTACCTGGTCAGCAATCCACCCGAAGGATTATATCCTCTGGATGCTGGAAGTGGCACCGGCGATCACAGGAGTCGGACTGTGTATCTTTTTTTACCGAAGACAACCCTTTACACTGGTCACCTACACCTGGTGTTTTATCGCAGCCAGTATCATGGCCATTGGTGCACATTACTCGTATAGCGAGGTCCCCCTGTTCAATTTGATCCGGGACACTTTTAATTCAGATCGAAATAACTACGACAAATTGGGGCATTTTGTCCAGGGGATACTGCCCGTGCTCATCACCCAGGAGGTATTGATCCGGAACCAGGTCATCCGTTCACCACGATATATTAATTTTCTTTCACTTTGCGTGGCATTAACTGTGGCAGCAACCTACGAATTAATAGAATGGTCAGCCATACTTTTCAGCAGTGAAACAACTGAAAATTTCCTGGGTATGCAGGGATATACATGGGATGCACAATCGGATATGTTGTATGCACTTGCCGGCGCACTCCTTACCCTGTTGTTTGCAAAGTCCCTGCGGCGCACGATTGCAAATTCCCCTTCACCCAATCCTGCGAAGTCTCGGTGGCGCACTAATGCAAAGACTGAACGGGCATAGCTCCTTCTTTCTTCGAAATACACGCTTTCATGGTAAACGCTCCGGAGCTGATTCCTTTGTCAAGGATCGCATCAACCATGTCGGAAGGAAGCAGTAAAGGCCTGCCTGCTATTTTTGCGGAGGGCGTAA
>CAZOXI010000250.1:0-3812 GCA_964583445.1 uncultured Bacteroidaceae bacterium
AAAATCCCCTGTCCGGCTGGTCGATCTGGTGCGAAGAGATTCCCAGGTCGGCGAGGATGCCATCTACTTCCGCAACACCATGGTACCTCAGAAAATTACGGAGGTACCTGAAGTTTGCCCTGACAAAGATGAGCCTGTGGTCATCCCGGATATTACGGGCTGCGTCCGGATCCTGGTCAAATGCAATCAGCCTTCCTCTTTTTCCCAACTTTTCAAGAACCTGGCGGGAGTGTCCCCCTCCGCCAAAAGTAAGATCCACATAGGTCCCTTTTGGCTGTATATTCAATCCTTCAATACTTTCACTCAGCAATACAGGCCTGTGATAAGCCATATTATTCTGATTCTTTTGATGATCCACCAAGTATTTTCTCAGCCATGGCAGCAAAATCATCGTCTGCCGTGCTCACACCCGGATATGCTCCTGCATCCCACAGCTCGATCCTGCCCGACTGACCGGCCAGCACCACCTCATCGGATATCCCTGCATGATCCAGCAGCCGGCGGGGTACGAGCATCCTGTTGCTTGCATCCAACGATAATTCAGCCGTGCCGGCATAGAACATGCGCAGGAACTTTGCATGCTCCTTGTTGTAAGGATTCGTCCGCTCCCTGATCATTGCATTTTGCCGCTCCCATTCTTCCATGGGATAGAGGATCAGGCACTTTTCGAACACATCACGCTTCAGCACAAAACCCTCTGCAGAAGCATCTTTCATCTGCCGTTTGAATGCGGCAGGAAAAGAAAGCCTCCCCTTTGAATCGAGCCTGACTGTATAATCTCCGATGAATGTGATCATGCCTTTGGGTCCATTAAGAGGTAAAAATATAGATTTTTTCCCACTTTGTTCCAATTTTCCCCACTTTTTCCCACTTTGTTAATAACTTTCTACCGATCAAATGCTGTGGCAGTATTTACAGGGCATATAAAGTTTTGACCGCTAAACGGTAATTTTTTGGTATTTTTGTATTCCGTGACCTTCCAAAACGATATGGAAAACGCAACTATGAACGATGACTTCAAGCCTGTAAATATCAGGGAGATCTTCAGGAGCAAAAGCCCCGGGATGGCCCGGTGGATCCCGGGATTCATATACAGGTACCTGCACAATGCCCTCGTACTTGACCAGATCAACGAGATCCTGGAGCATCATGGTCACAAGAAGGATTTTGACTTCGCTGCTGCAGCGATTGACATGTTTAATGTAGAGGTATCGGTAGTGGGAAAGCACAACCTACCGGAGAACGGTCGGAACATATTTGTTGCCAATCACCCGCTGGGCGGGTTTGACGGGGTAATGCTCATCCATGAACTGGGACAGCAATACAACCGGAAAGTAAAGGTCCTGGTGAATGACATCCTGATGAATGCAAAAAACATGGATGGTGTGTTTGTACCTATCAACAAGCATGGCGCGCAAATGATCGAAAATGTGAAACGCATTGACAGTATCTTCTCGTCGGACGACCAGGTGATGACCTTTCCGGCTGGACTGGTTTCAAGACGGAAAAAAGGTGTGATCAGGGATCCTGAATGGAAAAAAAGCTTTATCACCAAAGCGGTACAACACAAAAGAAATGTGGTACCCATGCACATTACCGGCCGGTGCTCAAATTTTTTCTACAACCTTGCCAACCTGCGAAAGAAGCTGGGAATAAAAGCCAACCTGGAGATGTTTTACCTGCCAAGCGAGACTTTTAAACACAAAGGTGGTCATTACCGGATCACCATTGGGAAACCCATAGACTTTCGTACTTTTGATAAACGTCATAAACCGGCCGTATGGGCTGAGAAAGTGAAACAATACACTTATGAACTGGCGCAGGATCCGCAAGCCACGTTCACAGTAGATCAACAACCCTGACGATGTAAACATACAAAGCTGACAACCATGAACATGAAACGCATCATCCCTCCCCTGGGAAAAGAAACACTTCTGTCAGAATTAACCGAGGATAAATTCATCCGGAAAACCAATAAAGGTGGTAACCTGCTGTATATTGTCGACAGCGACAATTCGCCCAACCTGATCAGGGAGATCGGACGGCTGCGTGAAGTAGCTTTCCGCGCTGCCGGAGGAGGGACCGGCAAGGACTGTGACCTGGACGATTATGATTTCGGCGAACATGCCTATAAGCAGTTGATTGTCTGGGATCCCGACCAGCAGGAGATCCTTGGCGGATACAGGTTCCTGATCTGCAACAAAGCGCCCTCCCCTGCAGATGGAGAAGTAAAGCTGGCCACTGCCAAACTTTTTCATTTCTCGGAGGAATTTAAAAAAGAATATTTACCGCACATGATCGAGCTGGGCAGGTCGTTTGTCCAACCCATGTATCAATCGACCAACCTTCGCAGGAAGGGATTATATGCCCTTGATAACCTT
Organism: uncultured Bacteroidaceae bacterium; assembly: GCA_964583445.1. Lineage (GTDB taxonomy): Bacteria > Bacteroidota > Bacteroidia > Bacteroidales > M55B112. The sequence goes on from CAZOXI010000250.1 coordinate 2,382, forward strand.
TGGGACGGATTGGGAACCCTGGTAATGGACCACCCGGAGATTAAATATTTCTTCGGAAAGGTAACCATGTACCTGCATTATCACCAGCATGCGCGTGATATGATCCTCTATTTCCTGAACAAGCATTTTCCCGATCATGACAAACTGGTGGTCCCAAAAGAGCCGCTGCGGGTATTGATGGATCCAAAAAAACTGGCTGCAATCTTCACCGGGTCTGATTACATGGAAGATTATAAAATACTTTCCAGGGAGGTACGGGCATTGGGAGAATCCATTCCTCCGCTGATCAATGCCTACATGAGTCTTTCTCCTTCCATGCGCTCATTCGGAACAGTGATGAACCACAGCTTCGGAGAGGTGGAAGAGACCGGGATCATGATCACGGTAAATGATTTGTACAAAAACAAAGTAGAAAGACATCTTTCCAATTACGTGCCGAAACACCTGAAGATGATCAAGAACATGAGTTTAAGGGATACTTACCTGAATGACCTGTTCAAAAGGTTCAGGTTCAATAAGCACGAGAATTAATCCCTTCAATGTAGTTGATGAAAGAGGTATTGACCACCTTGTTTCCACCCGGTGTGGGATAATCACCTGTAAAGTACCAATCCCCCAAATCATTGGGAATTGCTTCATGCAAATTTTCGATACTCTGGTAGATGATCTTCACTTCTGCGGATATCTCCCGGGACGTCAGTAGTTGTGCGATCTTATCAGAGATCTGCTGTGCAGTAAAAGGTTTATAGATATCCTTTACATAGTTGACAATCTGCTCTTTGGGCTCATGTCGCTGGGCCACTGATTTTTTATATACCTCGTTGATGACATGCTCCTGGCCGTGATCTTTGAGCAGTGCAATCGCGGCCTGGAAAGCAATGAAATCTCCCAGTTTTGCCATGTCAATTCCATAGCAGTCAGGGTAGCGGATCTGGGGCGAAGAAGAGATCACGACGATCCTCCTGGGGCCCAGCCTGTCGAGTATCTTGATAATACTTTCGCGCAGGGTAGTCCCGCGGACAATGGAATCATCGATGATCACCAGGTTATCTACCCCCCTTCTGATGGTCCCGTAGGTAATGTCATACACATGATTAACCAGGTCCTTCCTGCCCTTATCCTGGGAAATGAAGGTACGCAGCTTGATGTCTTTTATGGCCACCTTTTCCACTCTCGGGCGTTCTGAAATGATCTCTGTCAACTCATCATCATCCATGTCCCCGTTGGCTTCCCTGATTCTGCCTATCTTATCCTTGATCATATGATCCTCGATACCGGCAACCATGCCGTAAAATGCCGATTCGGAAGTATTGGGTATGAATGAGAAAACCGTATTCCTGGTATCACCATCGATGGCATCTATGATTGCTGGAACCAGCAATCTGCCAAGCTTCTTTCGTTCGCTGTATATATCCCTGTCACTGCCCCTTG
>CAZOXI010000250.1:3822-5534 GCA_964583445.1 uncultured Bacteroidaceae bacterium
CAAAGGAACAAGATCGTTTTTCGAACGCCTCCCTGATCTGAGGATGCTGAATAGTACCGTCTTTTTTGATTACCATGGCACCCCCGGGTTCAAGCTCGTGGATCTGGTCCGCCTTGAGATCCATCACAGTCTGGATCACCGGGCGTTCAGAGGCAACAATTGCGATCTCATCGTCGTGGTAATAATAAGCAGGCCTGATGCCCCATGGATCACGCATCACAAACGCATCCCCGTGTCCCAGCATTCCGGCGATGGCATAACCACCATCCCACCTCTTGGATGCATCGGCAAGTATTTTCCCCACATCCAGCTTTTCTGAGATCAGCTCAGTGATATCCTTATTTGTATATCCTTTTTTCTTAAAATCATCAAAAAGCTCCTGGTTCTCCTTGTCCAGGAAGTGACCAACCTTTTCCAGCACTGTAACAGTATCCGTAAAATCTTTGGGCGACTGTCCCAGTTCCACCAGCCGGTCAAATAATTCATCGACATTGGTGAGATTGAAATTCCCGGCAATCACCAGGTTCCGCGTCTTCCAGTTGTTCTGTCGCATGACCGGATGCAGGTTGTCAGAGGAATTACTGCCAAAGGTTCCATATCGCAGGTGACCGAGGTACAGTTCCCCTACAAAAGGAAGGTTTGATTTTGCCCAGCTTGCATCATCCACGGATTTCGGATGCTTCCGCTCTGCTTTCCTGAAATTACCGTAAACGGATTTGAATATATCGTTGATTGCATCGCTCTTTGAGGACCTGAGACGGTTGAAATATTTTTTCCCGGGGGGCACATCCATCTTCAAACTTACAAGCCCTGCACCATCCTGGCCCCTGTTGCGCTGTTTCTCCATCAGCAGGTAGAGTTTCTGCAACCCATACTTCCATGAGCCATACTTCAGCTGATAATATTCCAACGGTTTCAACAACCGGATCAATGCGATACCGCACTTATGATTAATTTCGTCGCTCATAGATCTTTCGCTGGCAGCGTATTATTCATCAATTACAATTATATCCTCTACAATGAATGCATCCGGAAAATCCTTGCGCACAATTTCCAGGACCTTCAATGCATCCCGTTTGGTCCTGAAATCCCCAACATACACCTTGAAATAAGAATCGTCGTAATCAGGATAAATTGCGATCTGCGGATGCAGTGACAGGAACCTGGCCCGCACTCGCATCTGTTCATCCTTGGCGCCCTGACCGATGTCAGAAAAGATCCTGATCCTGTATCCTTCTATTCCCCGGTTTTTACTGTTTTGCACCAGGTGTTTTTTATAATTCTCCAAAATAAGGCTGTCCATGCGGATCATCACCTGTCCCTTCATCTCCCGCTGCTGAAGACGTTCAAGGGCATCAGTGGCAGTTACAGCTGAATTAGGGCCTTGTGCAGTAGCTGCAACACTGATGGTCATGGCTGAAATGAAAATTATAAAAAATCTCATGGTCATAAATCGTGGTTCAAAAATAGTTAAAATTGTATTCTATTTAAATTTACAGCCAAAATAATAAGTACATTCGCTGTATGCCTCAAGAACGAAGAAATCTGCGCATTATTGAGATTGCCACAGGCCTCATGCTCATTCTTTCAGTTCTTACGATGCTGGTCTCGGTCCTCCTGGGTTTTGATTACACATTACCGAATGCCACATTTAGTGAGGATATTGACTTCCTCAAGGACAGCATCAGCCGTCAGCAGGCAAGTGCGATCGC
>CAZOXI010000251.1:0-5529 GCA_964583445.1 uncultured Bacteroidaceae bacterium
ATACGAAAAAGCTTCCAGGTATGCATCGAGGAATCACCAACCGGCTCGACATCTCCATACATACCTGGCAGGTATCCCGCTTGATCATCCTCACTTACCGCCGTGGTGATAAATACCATATCATCCCATATTGAAGGACAGGACAAACCAAGACCGGGAATCTCTATGTTCCACTTAACATTGTGACCGGTTTCAATGTTGAAACTATCAGGCAATTGAACATTTTTCAAATAGCCCGCGGCATAGAATCCGCGATATGAAGGCCATTGACTGTTTCGTTCCATGGCATCAAAAAGGTCCTTTTCAGTTTGAATGTTACCTGCCAGTAACGGCTTATCGGAGGAATTTTGCTGACAGGAAACGTTTATCGATGCTGCCACGATAAATAGAAACGCTAATCGGGACATTTTTTAAGGGTTTTAGTTCGGAATAAGATATGAAAAATAGGAACTTAAAGCAAGCCAGAAATATATGAACTATTATTAATGGAAAAACCGGAGGCATTGACCACCCTTGTCCGGATATGAGTGAACGGTCCGAATATATTCAAATTGATTAATCATTTTTCATTGATAATAATATGCTTATATGCCATTCTATTGATTCTTTCGGGATGCAAAAAAGAAGGAGGACAATTAGTTTGTTCTATGACATACAATCTCTCAATTACAAAGTGTACGGAACTCAATTTAAAAAATTGTAAAATTTTACATGGATTTACATGGATTTACAGGAATTCTGGCGAAAAAACTGGCACAGAGTTTACAACAATTCATTATCAACATCATATATGAATAAGTTGTTAAAAAAATACGCTTAATTTTATATGGAAATTTGTCCACCAATAGTTGAAAATTTACAATAAAGATGATGTTTCTCTCAAGAAAACTTTAATAACTGATAAATTGAAATTGAAATATTTTCTATAAAAGGAAATCAATAGAAAAATCCATTTTAAAATGTATAAAACTGTTTTTCCACTGTTTCTTTTTTTTGTTGTTGCCTGCACAACCAGGTCTGAATTCACAGTCACGTCACCTGACCAATCCCTTCAGGTCCGGATTCATACGGCAGATGACCTGTCGTATTCAGTGATGTATAAAGATGAAGTGTTGCTTAACCCGTCAGGGATGGGTTTTGTAATCGATAACAATGATACACTTACGGATTTCAATGTGCTTGAACTATCAACCTACAGCATAGATTCCACCTGGGAACAGCCATGGGGTGAGCAGCGTATCATTCGTGAAAACTTTAATGCCCTCACACTCGCGCTTCAGGAGAAAGAAGGCGCAAAAAGAAAGCTTAACCTTGAATTTAAAGTTTTCAATGATGGCATTGGCTTCCGGTATGTCTTTCCCGAACAGGGGTTAGATACGTTAAATATCCTGGATGAGTTAACAGAGTTTGCTTTTACAGAGAACCATTCCGCATGGTCCATTAAGGCCTATCATAGAAAGAAATACGAGCAGTTATATGAGCAGCATGGTATAAACTTCCAGGATACAGTCCATACCCCCCTCACGATGAAAACAGCCGATGGGCTTTACATCAGTCTGCATGAAGCATCACTGGTAGATTATACAACTTATAATCTTTTCAACACTACGGAAAACACGCTGAAAACAGATCTTACTCCATGGAAAGATGGAATAAAAGTCAAAACAGATGGCACATTTAAATCATCCTGGCGAACCATCCAGGTTGGGGAAAGAGCAGGAGATTTAATCGAATCGTACCTGATCCTGAATCTCAACGAGCCAAATAAACTGGGCGATGTATCATGGGTGCATCCAATGAAATATATCGGGATCTGGTGGGGTATTCATATAAAAAACTGGACTTTCCAGCAAGGTCCGAAATTGGGTGCAACAACAGAAAATACCATTGAATATATTGACTTTGCAGCTGAACATGGTTTTGATGAAGTACTGGTGGAAGGATGGAACGAAGGTTTCGAAGCACGATGGTCCAGGGATTGGGGTCCAAATCAGGATTTTACCACCCCTAACCCGCGATTCGACTGGTTGATGCTTCAGGAATATGCAAAATCCAAAGGGGTTACCCTGCAGGCATATAACGAGACCTGTGCAAATACAATCAATTATTTGAGTCAGATTGATTCTGCTTATACACTTTATGAACAGTTAGGTTACAAAAGTGTAAAAGTGGGTCAGGTAAACCAGATATTGGTAAATGGTGAATGGCATACCGGTCAGTACGGTGTAAACTATTACCAGACGGTAGTTGAGAAAGCTGCGGAGCATAAATTGTCCCTCAACTTCCATGAGCCAGTGAAGGCTACCGGATTGCGGCGGACATACCCTAACCTGCTGACCCGTGAGGGTGCGAGGGGACAGGAATACAACGCCTGGGGTCAAGGCCGACCCACGGGGCACAATCCCCCGGAACACTTAACCATATTGCCGTTTACAAGATTGTTGTCAGGACCAATGGATTTTACACCAGGGATATTCAGGGTGGATATTCCGCAACAGCCAACAGAGTGGGTTCCCACCACGCTATCCAAGCAACTGGCAATTTATGTTGTTATCTACAGTCCGGCACAAATGGCAGCCGACCTGATTGAAAATTACGAAGGGCATCCCGCATTTCAGTTTATCAAGGATGTGCCGGTCGACTGGGAAACCACAAAAGTTATCGATGCTGAGATAGCAGATTATGTGATTACGGTAAGAAAAGACAGGCACTCTGAAGACTGGTACCTGGGTGCCCTGACCGATGAGGAAGCGAGGGATTTTACTGTCTCGCTTGATTTTCTTGAGGCAGGAACCTATGAGGCGCAGATTTATCAGGATAGCGAGAAAACGGATTTGGAAACGGCACCCATGGAATATGAAATTCTTACAAGAGAGGTTACATCGACCGACTCGCTTAAGTTGGACCTTGCCAATAGTGGCGGAGCAGCCATCCGGTTTAAAAAAATTTAAGGATCAGATTGTCCGGTAATACATGGTATTTTAACCTGTTTTAATGCTAATCGTGGTAAAGTGGTCGAGTGTACAAAATTTTTAAAGGCCGCAGTTTCTTGCGTATTCCCGGGAAAACAAAGATGAATGTACGACAAAGAATTCATTAATTGTTACAAATATGAATTAAGAGAAAACTGTCATTGTATTCATCCTCATTTCCATTTTTGCATGTTCATGTAACAACAATAAATCAGAACATGCTAATGCTATTACGAATACTGAAGAACTCAATGAATCGTTGGCCCAGGGCTGGAATACTTGGAACACCCGAAATGTGTTATCGCATGTTTTGCTGCCGGAATATTTTGCGATTGACCTTCTTTTACATGATCCTGCATCGGATAATACATTGGATGAAGTCCTCATCGGACAAAGTCGCGATGGAGAGAAAGTAATTCCTGGTCCGCATGCGTATGACGGATCTTATACTGAGCTTACAGTGGATTGGAGAGGTATAAAGGTGGAAGTAAAAACGGCTGCTTCTAAAGATGATATCGTCATATCCATCTCCCCCGAAAAAAACAGAGTGGCAGGTAAATTAATAATTAATCCGCATTTGCTTTGGGGGAAAGAAGGCAGTGTGGAGCTCTCTGAAGATGGAATTTCCATGAAGACAGGCGCGTCTGAACTGCAATTTAACCTGATGAGCGGATCCGGCGTTGAAGTATCTGACACGGCTATTGTCTGCCCACTAACAGAAGTTATTTATATATCCACATTTCAAAATAAAAATATCGGTGAGTTAGCATCGATAATATCGGGGGAGGAAGAGGCGTTGTCCAGCACCAAAGCGAAATACGGCGATAAAAAGGACCTTTACGATGCCATGCAAACGGTATTGGCCTGGGATGTAATTTACGAACCAACGCACGAAAGGGTCATTTCGCCTGTTAGTCGCGTCTGGAGTACATGGAATTGGAAAGGATGGGTACTTTTTGAATGGGATACATACTTTGCAGCGTACATGTATTCAATGGATAATAAGGAATTAGCATACGCCAATGCCCTGGCAATAACAAAATCGATTTCGCCGGATGGTTTTGTGCCTAATTATGCATCTGCCCGCGGGAACAGTAACGACCGCTCACAACCTCCTGTAGGATCGTATGTTGTTTGGAAAATATACGAACAACACCAGGAGAAATGGTTGTTGGAAGAGACGTTCGATGAACTCCTGTCATGGAACCGGTGGTGGGCTGAAAATCGCGATTATGAGGGATATTTGTGCTGGGGAAGTACACCCTATACGCCTGAGGTGGCCGATCCGCTTAACAAATATATCAATACCAAAAGGACCGGCAAGTATGAGTCTGGCCTTGATAATTCGCCCATGTATGATGATGCGCAGTATGACACAACATTAAATCTTTTGCTGCTTGCCGATGTGGGATTAATGAGCATGTATGTATGGGATTGCAATAATATCATAAAGATTGCAAAAGAAATTGGCAGGAAAGAGGTGGTCGATGAGATTGAGATGCGCGCAGAAAAATACGGTAAGAAGCTGCAAACCATGTATGATGAATCGGTTGGTATATATTTGAATAAGGATCTGAAGACCTCGGAATATAGTCACCGGTTATCACCGACAAACTTTTACCCTTTGCTGGCGGGTGTTCCTACGCAGGAGCAAGCAGAACGTATGATAGAGGATCACTTCTATAATCCCGAAGAATTCTGGGGAGAGTGGATGATTCCATCCATTGCGCGGAACGACGAGGCTTTTAAGGACAATGTATATTGGAGAGGAAGGATCTGGGCGCCGTTGAACTTCCTGGTCTATATTGGACTGAAAAATTATGATTTGCCAGATGCCAGAAGAGACCTGGTTGAGAAATCCAGGAACCTGATTTTAAAATCATGGCTTGAAGAGCACCATGTACATGAAAATTATAATGCAGTAACGGGAGAGGGTGGTGATGTACGAAGAAGTGATAAATTTTATCACTGGGGCGCTTTGCTGGCTTATATATCGTTACTTGAAGAGGAAAACTATTAGGTTTCACTTTTGCGACCACAGCGTTTACATGCTTATGAGTTGTATTCATGTTTTAGGTTGGCAATTCGGAAAACCAACCTTTTTCCCTCAAATCCTGGCGCCAAACTGGCGCTAAAGAAAAACATGAGTTCCCTTTTTTCGATATATTATTTGAATCGAAATAATTGAATAATATACAGTATCGTCAACATTAACAGGGATTTATGATATTGTACAATTAAAAACAAATATTCTATTTATGGCTGATGAATGCGACAGCACCCTAAGGAGTAGCTAAGCAAAATTGCAGATTATTTACAAATATATTCTTTTTATCTTTCGTTGATTAACTATAACATTATTCATCAATGAAAAAGATGACTCTGGCAGTTCTCTGCCTAATCAGCGTATTCAGCTCATCACCTGCAAAAGAATATCACATAACTAAAGCAGGCTCAGATAAAAACCCGGGTACTAAGGATTCCCCATTTCTAACGATCTCCAAAGCTGCAGCCATAGCTCTGGTGTTTTGGGCTTATCCTTTGGAATACAGTGATC
>CAZOXI010000252.1:0-5527 GCA_964583445.1 uncultured Bacteroidaceae bacterium
CAGAGACGGGGAAGTCACTGTCCTAGACCTGTTCAGCACTGGCGATTTTGGTCCACATCCCCCGGATACCATCTTTCCTAAAATGAAAGGCGGCCAATATGATATGGTGGTCTGTATGTACCACGACCAGGGACATATTCCCACAAAGCTTACAGGATTCCGGTACAACCACCAAAAGGAAATCTGGGAGGGAATGTCCGGTGTCAACATCACCCTCGGGCTGCCCATTGTGAGGGTTTCGGTTGATCATGGAACAGCTTTTGACAAGGCTGGCGATGGGAGTGCCAATCCGGAGAGCATGGTGCAGGCCATTCAGTATGCAACAAAACTGGCAAAGAACAATAAAAAAACATAAGATGCAGCACGTTTACGAAAACTATAAAGGAGTTGTGGTACCCATGGCAACCCCTGTGAATGCTTCAGGGGAAATTGATGCCCCTGCGGCAGGAAAACTGATCAATTACCTGCTGGATCACCAGGCAGTTCCCTTTATTATGGGAACCAACGGGGAGGCTTCCTCATTGTCCCTTAAAAACAGGATGGACCTGGTCCGCGTGCTGGTTGATCAGAAGCGGAAAGACATTCCCCTGATTGCCGGTGTGATCGGACTGCCATATACTGAAACCATCGAACAGTCCAATGCTTATTTCAAGCTGGGAATCGATGCTGTGGTGCTGACTTTGCCCAATTACTATGGACTGAACAACCAGCAGATGCTACATTATTTCAGGTCAGTAAGCGCAAGGGTGAATGGGAATGTAATCCTCTATAACATCCCGAAAACCATTCATATGTCGTTACCTGTGGATGTTATTGAAGAACTTAGTCACGAGGAAAACATCATTGGAATCAAAGACTCTGAATTCGATGAAGCACGCCTGGAAGCATCGCTTTCACTCTGGAAGGACCGGCATGATTTCTTCCATCTTACAGGGGTGAATAAACTGATGGTGAAAGGAATGCTTAATGGTTCCAGGGGGATCGTACCCAGCACCGGGAATTTTGACCCGGGAATCTACCATGACCTGTACAAATTGTGCCTTGATGACAGGGAGGAGGAAGCAACTGCATTGCTGGCATGGACCCAGAAGCTTTGCGACATTTACCAGGCAAATGTTTCCCTGTCAGAGTCAGTAGCAGCACTGAAGGTAGTGCTTGAACATCTCGGTTTATGCACAGATGAAGTACTGCCTCCGCTGATGAAAGTTACTCCCGAAAGGAAACAGGAAATCGTTGAGAAATACCGGAATAAAATTGAAGTATGAACACATTAGAGTTGCAGGGAAAAAGTAATAACTAACAGTAAATTAAAACTATAACTAAACTATAAGCTTGTGATGCGAAAAGAAATTGCAACGATACCTTGGTTGTTGGCAGGCCTCCTGCTATTCATTTCCTCGTGTGAAAAAGAGAGTGCATTGGAGAGGTACTATTACCAGGAAGGGACTTTCAGTGGCAGTATCTATGAGGCCCTGGAATCAATAGGATCATACAATTCCTTCCTGGATGGAATTGATTCCACAGAGCTGGCCAATCAGTTGAAAAACACACTTGTTTCTGTGGTCGCTCCCAGCGATGAAGCATTTGATGCGTTTTTAAGTGAAAAGGGATACAGCAGTGTTTTTGATATGCCCCTCGAGGAGCTAGAGGATCTGATTGGGCACCACATCATAACGTGGCCCCACCCCCCAGGTAACTTTGAAAATGAGCCTGTGTTTTTTAAACGCAAGTCAAACATGGTCAACCGGAAGGTCACCAAATACAATGTGATCACACAAAACCCGGTAACTGTAACGGCGCAACCCAAATACCTGCAGTTTTATTCCACCGGGATGCTGAATGAATACGGGGCCACGGAAGAAGACTATGAAACACTGGCAGGTACTGATCTTTCACCCGAGACGGGATTCAATATTTATGATGCACATGTGGACAGCATCGCTCCATATGGTAATGGATGGATCTATTATGTTGACAAAGTGGTGGAACCCCGCGAGAACCTGGATGAATGGTTGCTGAATGCAGAGGAATACAGCTTGTTCAGTGACCTTTTCAACCGTTTCACCATTTTCGTGGAGACAAGCGGAAACAATCCCCCTTTAAAAAGGAGCAACCTCCTGCTGAACAGGCACAGGTACAGGATCGACATGGAATTGTGTTTTGAGGTCGTTTCCGATGACAACAACAGTTCAAGCAGCACCCTGAAGGCATCTTCCGGCTTTACGGTTCTGGCTCCTGGAAATGAAGCTCTGAATGCTTTTATAGACAGCTATTTTGGGGATTATCCCGGCTTCAGGGAGTTGATGTATACATTCGACAAGTCCTCGATGGAGGTGCTCCATGTGGAGAATATTTTGCGGACGGTCATTTCACCCTCGATGTTCCTCGACCGGATGATCTTCCCTTCTGACTTTGTTTCTGATGCGGGGGTGTATAACTACGAGGGCACACACTATCAGCTAAGTGAAGGTGATATTGTGGATGTGGCCTTTTGCAGTAATGGGTATGGGTATGGGATTAATCATTTTGAAGTACCCCGGACTTTTAAATCCATCATGCGCCCGCTGTTCACTACGCCCGACTATACCTATATGGCCGAAGCGATTATTTACACCGATGCGCTGGCCTACCTGAACGATGTACAAGGAAATTACACGTTCCTGCTGCCGACCAACGAGGCCTTTAACAAGCAGGACATCTACATGATGGATCTGAAAACATACAACAACAACTATGCTGAGGAAGAGGGGATCGAAGGGGAAGATGCCACGCTGATGGAAGCCATTTTCCTGCAGATCGATTCAGTCAACAATGATTTTGACATCCTGGAAAAGCAGGATCTGTTTTCACTTATCTTTAACCACCTGTTTACGGAGGAGCTTGAGCTGACCTCCGAAACACAGCATGCCATGAATGCACTCGGCTATTATACGGCCTTCAATACAGACAGCATCTGGTCGGGTGGAAATATGGAAGAACGATGGATCGAGGAGGACGGCCTGGTCACAGAGGGCGAACCTGCAATTCCATCCCCAATTGAAGCTTTTACTGCTCCCTTTGTTGATAACGGGAAGGTACATGTGATCAACAACCTGATCAGGGAACCGGAAAGAACCCTGGCAGAGGCATTGGCTGTGAACCCGGCATATTCAAGTTTCAGGACCTTGTGCGATAATGCCAATATACGCTCCGGGGATAACCTTGAAATTTACGGGAACTACACTACCGTATTTGTCCCGACGAACAGTGTGCTGGACCAGTATATTGCTGAAGGCAACCTGCCTACCGATGCGGAGGAACTGCAAAACTTCGTCAGGTACTTTTTTATTGAGCATGACCAGTTCACCACCGACGCGGTGGACCTGGTTACTGATACACACAGCGTGGATCCTGAACAATCGACAGCATTTAACAAAGTATACAGGACCATTGCACTGAACGGTACGCCCGGAAGCCTGGAAGTCAAGGGATTAGCCAACAACACAGGGGTCCGGGTCATCGAAGGTAAAAACAGCAATATTATTTGTTCCGACGGCATCATCCATCAAATCAACGGTGTATTGCAATACTAAAACCATTGTACATGAAAACTACCAGAACTATCATCGCATGTCTCATATTAAGCTTCAGTTTCCTGTCAGCCTACCCGCAGGGCCGGGTGGTAAGGGGAGTTGTCACCGACCAGGAAACCGGAGAAAAACTACCGGGGGTGAATGTGGTGGAAATGAATGAGAACGATCGCATTATCAACGGTACCATCACAGACAATAACGGGGAATTTATCCTGAAAACAGAATCGGCATCAGGAAAGCTTATGTTTTCCTACATCGGCTATGAATCAAAGAATATTGCCGTTGATGACAAAACGTATCTTGAGGTGGCCCTGTTGGAAAAAGGACTTGAGTTCGAGGAAGTGGTGGTGAAGGCGGACCGCATCCAGACCAATGGGTTTATGCCAGTTTCGATACGCGAGTCAAGTGCTTCCATCTCAAAGATCAACCTGGAAGGGGTCTCTGAAATGGGGGCAACCTCCATTGAAGAGGCACTTGCAGGACAGCTCAGCGGACTTGATGTTTCCATGGCCTCGGGTGATCCCGGCGCCGCAGTTTCCATCCAGATCCGGGGAGCATCCTCCATCAACGGAAGAAACGAACCCATGATCCTGCTGAACGGGGTAATCTATGAAACCGATATCGACGATGACTTTGAGTTTACGTCGGCGACGGCGGACGATTACGGCGGACTGGTGGATATTGCTCCCGAGGATATCGAGTCCATCGAGATCTATAAAGATGCAGCTGCAACTGCGCTATACGGACCGAAGGCAGCAAATGGTGTGCTGGCCATAAACACCAAGCGTGGGAAAAAGGGACCTTCGGTCATTTCCTACTCCTTCAAATACACGTCACAGGATCCACCTGATCCTATCCCGCTGCTCAACGGACCGGATTACGTATTGATGCAGCTCGATGCGCAGTACAACAGGTCCATGGGCAGAACCAATGAACCACCGGACCTCTCCAACCAGGAGTTTTACCCGATCCTCTATCAGCCAAAAAGGAATTATGAATATGCCTGGGAGCACAGTCAGAATACAAACTGGATTGATGAAGTGATACAACGGGGCATGAAGGCGGACCATAACTTCTCTATTTCGGGTGGTGGTGAGAAAGCTTCTTACCGGATGAGCCTGGGGAGACTCACCAGCAAGGGAACAAGTATTGGTACAGGATTCGACAGGTTCTCAACCATGCTTACCCTCGATTACCAGCTGTCAAAAAAACTCAGGTTTGATGCGGAGTTTTCCCTGACCGACAGTGAGAAGTCAGATGTGGAATATGACGGGAATTCAATGCTGGAAATCGCCTATAAAAAGGCTCCGAACATGGCCATTTATGAAATGCTGGGACCGGATTCTGCAAGCAATGAATACTTCTCTGCCTACTACAATGAGACGGAAGACGGAAACGTGATTCAGAACTACCAGGGCGAGGGAGATGATTGGATCAATCCGGTTGCCCAGATCGACGATGCATTATCCGTTACGAATTCCAACCGGATCCGCACCAAGCTGGGAATGCAATACCGGATCACTCCTGAAAACCTTAAACTGTTGGTGGACCTCTCCTACGATATAAACAACAGGGATGAACGTCGTTTTAATCCACAGTCAGCCACAGGCGTTACAGACCTTGAAAGAGAATTCAATTATACCTACCACAAGGACCAGGAGAGCTATGGAATCAACCAGACAACAAGACTGGTGTTCAATGAGAACATTGGTACGGATCATGATTTTATTGCCATCGCTGCCATGAGTATCCAGTCCTCCAACAGCATCAGCCAGGTAGGGGTCAGCGAACGTTCACCCTCCCTGGTGATCAGGAACCATACTTCAGACAGTCCGATCTCGGAACTGGATTCTGACCTGAACAGGTACCGGGAAGTAGGGTATATTTTCAATTTCAGGTACATGTTCAGGGAAAAATTCGTGATCAATCCCGGTTTCAGGTACGATGGCAGCTCG
>CAZOXI010000253.1:0-3390 GCA_964583445.1 uncultured Bacteroidaceae bacterium
GTGCGAAACCGGTGTCGATCGTGGAAGTGATGGGTACGACTTTCACCCCGGCAGCTGTGGCGAATCCATTGTAGTTGGCGTAGAAGGGTTCAGGGCAGATCACTTCCTCACCCGGATTGATCGTTGACATGAGTGCAAAAGAGATGGCTTCTGAACCTCCTGTTGTTACAAGAATTTCGGTATGATCCACATTGATATTAATCTCCTGGTAATGCGCAGCAAGTTTTCTGCGATAGCTTTCAATGCCAGCGGAGTGGCTGTATTCGATCACCTCTTCCTTCAGGTTCCTTATGGCGTTCAGTGCAACCCCGGGCGTTTTAATGTCCGGCTGACCGATGTTCAGGTGATAGACTTTTCTGCCTTTGCTTTTGGCCTCTTCTGCGAAAGGGACCAGTTTACGGATCGGGGAGGCCGGCATGGCCATTCCTTTTGCTGATATTCCTGGCATCTTATTCGGATAATTCTGTTAAGGATTTCTCTTCGGGATTTTCGCGGGGCAATACCTTGCCACGGACGGTCAGTTTTACGGGTGAATTCTCAGCGGAAGAGTAGACATACACTGATTTCATAAATGACCCTGTAAGCCCGGTATTGTACTTCACTTCTATTTCACCTTTTGCACCCGGTTCAACGGGAGCTTTTGGCCAGGAGGGCACGGTACAACCGCATGATGACCTGACGCGGTTGATCACGATAGCTTCATTTCCAATATTTTTGAAATCAATGGTATATAACCCATCGCTACCCTCCAGGATCTCACCATAATCATAGGTAGTCTGGGAAAAATAAATTTCCTGTCCGGATTCCTTTGCCTGTTGTTCGGTTTTGTTCATGCATGAACTGATGGTGAGTAACAAAGAAACAAATATGAAGAGCTGTTTTACGGAGATATATGGATTATTATTCATTTTATTCAACTGATTATCATCACTTATGCTATGCCTGTTTCCAGTGAATGACCATCACTGGTTTTCAGTTTCTCAAAAATACAAGAAATTTGGCAAGATCAGCATGATCAGGCATGCTGTTTCGAGGCATACCCGGCTAACAAGCATTTACCGCACTGCGCAAGACAGGTATTCGGACCGAAACACTCAATAAAGCGATTCAATATTCCAAACAAATGCCCGCACCCCCACATCCTTATTGATCTCGTCCATTTTTTTCACGGCATCGAGCACCCGGGGGACTATTTCATCTTCCACCACGGTAAGCCGTGCCGTATTCTGCTCGGGCCATGTGTGCGTGTTCATATGCGGATCGCCATCGATACTGCCCCGGCCCGTGAGGTCGGTCCACCGCGTAAAACCGCGGATCTGAAGTTTGTCAAAGATATACTCCACCTTCTCCGTGTGTGCCTGGTTATATACGATAAATATAGCTTTCATAGTTGACATTT
The DNA here is from genome assembly GCA_964583445.1 of uncultured Bacteroidaceae bacterium. Lineage (GTDB taxonomy): Bacteria > Bacteroidota > Bacteroidia > Bacteroidales > M55B112. The sequence goes on from CAZOXI010000253.1 coordinate 1,400, forward strand.
ATAGATTAATTCGACCCATTGCCTGAACGGAACATACACCGTTCCTTTCAGAGGTTTTGTTACTTCCATTAAAAATGCTATTCTGCTGATCCATTCATGAATCCATAGTCCACCGTTTGTTTCCTCTTTCCTTTCTTGCGAATAAACAAGTGGTAAACCACCGGTACCAGGACAAGCGTGATAAAGGTCGAGAAGATCAACCCGCCGATCACGGAGATGCCCATGGGACTCCAGATCTCCGAACCATCACCTTTGCTGAGGGCAAGCGGCAGCATTCCCAAAATCGTAGTTACGGATGTCATCAACACCGGACGAAGCCTGGACCTTCCTGATTCAACGATGGCTTCGGTCAGGGCGAATCCCCTGTCTCTCATGAGATTGATATAATCCACCAGTACAATGGCGTTTTTCACCACGATTCCCACCAGCATCACACCTCCGATCAGCGAGATCATGCTCAGGACCGTCCCGGTAAAATAGTGGGCAAGTATCACCCCCGTGAATGCAAACGGGATGGAAAACATGATAATAAACGGTGTAAAGAGCGATTCGAATTGCGAAGCCATTACAATATATACCAGGATAATGACCAGGAGGAACAGGAGTTGAAGATCCGCCATGTTTTCAGCAAAATCCTCGGCAGCACCGCCGGATTCTACATACACACCATCCGGTATTTCAAGATGTTCGATTACCTGGTCGATCCTTGCTGAAAGTTTATTCAGGGGGACCTGGTAAGGTGTGACATTTACCGTAATAATACGTTGCCTTCGTTTGTGCTCGATATTCGGGGGTACCCAATATTCCACCACATCGGCAATTTCCTTCACACGGACCGACTCTCCCTGCTGGTTGGTTACCAGGATATTCTCGATATCCGTGATGGAATTCCGGTCTGCTTCATCGAACCTGATGACGATATCATATTCGTTTCCGTCCTCCCTGTACTTCCGCATGAACGGTCCTTCAATCCTGTTCCTGATGGCATTTGCCAGCGTAAAGGTATTCAGACCGTGCAATGCCAGTTTCTCCCGGTTGGGTTTGATCTGCAATTCCGGTTTGGCCGGATCCCGGCTCATATTGATATTTGTGGCTCCTGTAAGGGTTTCCAGGCTGTCGACCAACTGGTTGGCAAGCAGGGTTGTTTTTGTAAAGTCATACCCGTAAATCTCCACGTCAATCTGGTTGCCCATCATGGCACCTCCCATGCTGCCCCCGTTTGGCGTAACCGTATAAGAGACGATTTCCGGGATAGTTGCCAGGTATTCCCTGATCTCCTCGGATATCTGCCAGACATCCTTCTCCCGCTCGAGCTGGTTCACCAGTATTGCAGAAACATTGATGATGTGGTTCCCGGTTTCAGCAAACAGAGAGGTAAAACCGCCCTGGTCATCGGCGCCTGAGGAGGTGCTGAGTAATTCGATTTCAGGGTAATTGTCCTCCAGGAATTTCGTCACTTTGTCAGCCACTTTGTTTGCTTCATCCACCCTGGTACCCGTTGCAAGTTCAACGGTCACGCCAAACTGCCCCTCATCTGCCTCCGGGAAGTTGACAAATCCGATCTGTGCAACTAGCATCAGCGACAGTACAAAGATTACGAAAGCGCCGACCAGGATCGGGATCCTGATTTTAAGTGCAGCTGTCAATGTCCTTGCATAGAAATTATTCAGTTTCTCCAACAGCTTCTCTATTGTATTCGCATAGCTGAGTTTTCTGCTTTTCTTCGTCTTGTCTCTCAATTTCAGAAGCTTGGACGAAAGCATCGGGGTGAGTGTGATGGCAGCAATAGTAGACGTGGTAATTGTAATCGATACGACAAACCCGAGTTGCTTGAACATCATTCCCACCAGTCCCGGGGTCATGGTCAGGGGCAGGAATACGGCAAGTACCGTAAGCGTTGTGACGATCACGGCGAGCCACACTTCGTTCGTTGCATAAATGGCGGCCTCCCTTGGCCTGCTGCCTCTTTCCACGTGTTTGGTAATATTTTC
>CAZOXI010000253.1:3400-5514 GCA_964583445.1 uncultured Bacteroidaceae bacterium
ACGATGGCATCATCCACAACCATTCCAATGGCAATGGAAAGTGATGAGAGTGAAATAATGTTGATCGAATTGTCCGTTACGTAAAGGTAGATAAATGCTACGATCAGTGAGATGGGGATGGTCAGGATGACAATAAATGTGGCCCGCCATCTTCCCAGGAAAAACAGTACCACGAGGATCACGAAAATGCCTGCAAACATGAGTGACCTGGAGAGGTTGTTGATCGATCCCCTGATGTATTCCGAAGAGTCAAAGAACAACGACAGTTCCACATCCTCAGGGAGTGAAGCGATCAGATCCGGCATAATCTTTTTGATCTCTTCGGAGATCTTTACGGTATTTGCGCCGGATTGCTTTTGAATGATCACCCTGACACCATCCTTTCCATTGATGGTCTCGTGGTAGGTCATGTCCCTTATCGTGTCTTTGATCGTTGCAATATCCTTGAGGTAGATGGGCTGACCCATGTAATTGGCCAGTACGATGTTCCTGATTTCATCGCTGGACTGGAATTCGCCCTGGATCCGGATCGGGTAATCCATCATGCCCATTTCAATATTTCCCGCGGGCAGGTTCATGTTCTCTGCGTTGAGTACACCAGAGATCATCTCAACGGTAAGGTTGTAGCCTTCCATTTTCCTGGGATCGATTGAGATCTGAATCTCCCTGCCAGGGGCGCCGCCGATCCCGACGGAACCTACACCCTCAATTCTGTTAAGTGGATTAATGATCTTTTCATCAATGATCTGGTCGAGCGCCGCATAACTTTCTTCCGCAGTGACTGCATAGAAAAGGATCGGCATCAGCGATGAATTGAATTTAAAGATCGCCGGTTTTGAGACTTCATCAGCAAGGAAAGGCTCAACGAAGTTCAACGCATCCCGGATCTCATTGGTGGCTTCATCGAGGTTTTTTCCGAATTCAAATTCCAGTACGACAATCGACATTCCGTCGCGTGAAACCGAAGTGATCTCTTTCAGGTCACTGACCGTATTCAGGTTTCCCTCGATCAAATCGGTGACATTTGTTTCCACATCTGAGGCACTGGCCCCTTCGTACATAGTCATGACCGAGATGGCAGGGAAGTCAAGTTCAGGATAAAAATCAATTGCCAGCTGCTTGAGGGAATATCCCCCGAACACGACTACCGCGATAAAAATCATGATCGTGGTAATCGGTTTTCTTACAGCGCTTCCATATATACTCATAGTTGATTTCTTTAACTGTTATTCAGAAATTACATTTACTGCATCCCCGTCCATCAGGTTCAGGTGTCCTGCATAGATCAGGTCTTCCCCTTCCTTGATGCCGTTGGGAATCAGTTCCAGCTTGTCATCTATTCTTTCTCCAAGCTGTACTGTTTTCCTGATACTTTTCCCGCTTTCATGCACAAAAATATACCTGGTGTTGGTTCCGGTTTGTTTGATCACTGCAAGCGAGGGCACAAGCAATGCTTCCCGGTCACCGAGTTCAAGTGTCACGGTGCTGAACATTCCCGGACGCAGCCTGTAATCGTCGTTGGACATTTTCAGTTCCACGGTGAAGGTCCGGGTTGCCGGATTGATCGTGGGATGGATTTTATTCACTTTTGCCTTAAAAATTTCATCACGGTACACCTCTGTTTTCACAGTAGCCACCTGTCCTTCTTTCACCAGGGGAAGATATCTTTCAGACAGGTTGATGAATACTTTCAGGACATCCATCTTCACCAGGCTCACGATGGCGGCTTTACCGGCCTGGGTATTGGGGGCGCCGGCGAAGATCTCACCGTCGTTGTAATATTTCCCGGTGATAATCCCGTTGTAGGGCGCCTTTAGGACGGTGTTTTCCTGCAGGTTTTCAAGGGTGGTTTCAGTCACCTCCATTTGTGTGCGCATCTGGTCATACGACTGCTGAGTCACCGAGCCGAATTTCAGGAGCGTGTCCATCCGAGCAAGGTCCTTCTTCAGGTTCTCATACTGCAGCCTTGTTTGCAGCAATTGGGATTTGTCCATCTCCACCAGGACCTGTCCTTTCCTTACCCTGTCGTCGACATCCGCCTTAATGGTACGTATTTTCCCCGGGATCGAAGGCGCCAGGTAGGTTTCTTCCTCTGCAACCAGGGAGGCGGTGGT
>CAZOXI010000254.1:0-5508 GCA_964583445.1 uncultured Bacteroidaceae bacterium
CCCAATCCTCCCGGAATAGGTTATGGAGAAATCATAGCACACCTTTTACGACAGTATAAGGTTGACGAGACACTAGCCTAGCTGGCGCTTTGTTGGATGATTTTCCTCTCCATGATGATCTGAATCCCGCATTCCGAGAACGATGGCCGATACTCAAGGATCGAAATTCCCTGCGTTTACCGGATTGCTGAAACACTGTTCTTCAACGGCCTGGTAGTGGCGTTATGTCGGCTATTGCAATCATACCCGCCCGTGGCGGGTCGAAAAGGCTTCCTAGAAAAAACATCATGCCCTTTGCGGGTAAGCCGATGATCGCACACCCCATCACAACGGCTTTGGAATCAGGCCTGTTCAATCACGTCGTTGTTTCCACGGAAGATCTTGAGATCGCTGATATTTCGAGAGAATACGGGGCCACTGTCATCAAGAGACCGAACCATCTGGCGGAAGATATCTCGACCGTGGCACAGGTCTGCCTGCACGCATTGGGCGTAATGAAGGAAAGGAAGGCCTTCCCGGATGTCTTTTGTAGAATGTTCCCTACCACGGTTTTAATTACACCGGATGACTTAATCCAGTCGTTGAAGCTTTTATACAGCTCTAAGAATCCAGATGTCATCCTGTCTGTTTCTGAGTACATAATCCACCCGTATAAAGCCATGGTTCTTGAAGATGGATTTCTCAAACCGCTCTGGCCGGAAATGTACCTCCGGAAATCTCAATATTATCCCAGTGCGGTTGCCAGCAATGGTTCGTTTTTCTGGGCCAAAACCAACGCATTTGTCCAGCACGGGTCCGTCCATGTCAAGCGCATGGTTGGATATCCGATTCCTCCGGAACGGGCTGTGGATATAGACACCCAAGAAGATTTCGATACGGCATTAAGACTTTTTCATCATGTTCGCTCCCGATCGACCTGTTGACCTTATTCTGAGCAGAGTTGAAGGACACATATGGTAAGCGGAAGTGCACGTACTTGATCGGCATTTTGTAGCGCTGCTGGACACGCACTCGGGGATGGAATGTCAATAAGAGCATTGTTCATTCCATCCGTGCACCGACGAGCGGGAATGGGCCATCTGATGCGACTCACCTATTTGGCGGATCAATGGGTGGCGGATGGAAGGAAGGCCGTTTTTTTCGTTCCGCATTCATCGAAAGAATATAGCAGAAGAATGACACATGATTCTGTGGAATATCGATATATTGAAGAGTCAAAAATTATTAGCAATACTTATATAGTAGAAAAAGCCAAGAAAATTCTTCATAAAGGTGATTGGATAGTCATCGATTCCAATGACAATGATTTCATATGTCATGAATATCAAGATATATTGCATTCAGCAGGTATGAACATTCTTAAAATGTTATTTTCATCGGATGTCAATTGTCACGTCGATATACTACACAATCAGAGTATTTTAGCTCGCAATAAAGTATATGATTGTCATCCATCAACTCGACTATTATTGGGGCCTCAATACGCAATTTTGCCCAAGGAAATGCATTTTTTTCGGGAACTGCGTGTCCAGCGCCGTCGGAGGAAAAGAAATGAGCTGCTTCTTTCTTTTGGCGGGAGTGATCAAAAGGATTTGACCCTCAGGATACTTAGCGATATCTTGAGCTATGATGATATAGTAGGTAATATAACCGTTGTAACCGGTCCGATCTATGGAAAGAGAAAAGCATTAAGTAAATATATTATGAAACAAAATAAGAAAACAATTAATTATATTCATAATACAAATCGTATGGTAGAGTTAATGAATCGCTCAGATGTTGCAATACATTCCGGCGGTATAACTACATGGGAGTTGGCTTGTCTGGGTGTGCCTCAAATTATTGTTTCCTCCACTGAAAATGAGCGAATGTCGGCCCAGGAATGCGCAAGAAAAGGACTTTGTTCGTATCAAGGACACTGGGACTCGTATGATGGAAACCATATTTACGATGCACTTCGGAAGATGCAGAAGGATCAGGCCTTTTATGATCGGCTGGCCCGTAATGGGATGGCATTCGTGGATGGGAAAGGGGCCGAGAGAGTGATTGCGGCGATGGATGAGGTGGGCGCTTCAAAGATCCATTAAAATGGAACGGACGAAAAAATATAAAAAGAGCGAAGATGAGGAACGATTTCTTAATGAACTGAACCGCTCATTAGTCCAACTTGAACGTGAGCTTATTGCTGACTTTATAGAGCCCGCATATCCAACGGTTTTTATTGTTGGACCGCAACGATCCGGAACTACGCTACTCATGCAAATGATGCTGAGATACTTCTCGGTAGGCTATGTGAGCAACCTCGTTGCACGCTTTTGGATGGCCCCTTATGTCGGCCTTTTGATCAACCGGCCCTATTTCCGAAACGCACAATTCGACCCCGAGTTAGCTTCCGATCTGGGGTACACCCAGGGGCATGACGGACCTCACGAATTCGGATATTTCTGGGGAAGGTGGTTCGGGCACGGAAAGACGCACTGCCTGGATGAGAGTGAATTGGAAAGCATTGATTCGGCTTTGTTGTCGAAAGAGCTCGCCGCCATGGAGTCTGTGCATGATTTGCCTTTCGTGTTCAAGAACCTCATTTATTGTAGCCTGAATATTCCATTTTTGTCCGATATCCTTCCCAAATCCATTTTTTTAACCTGTGTTCGGGATCCGCTGTTTGTCGCCCAGTCCACCCTCGAATCTCGCGAGCGGCTTTACGGGACGAGACGCGCATGGATCGGGTTGAGGCCCTCCGAAGTCGAGGATCTTGAGCCGTATGATCCGGTCAGACAGGTGGCCGGCCAAGTTGTTCTGGCCCAGAAACGCATTCGGGAAGACCTGAGCGCTTTGTCCGGAAACCGCTGGATCGAAGTCTCTTACAAAGAGTTGTGTGAAGCGCCCGAGGCATGCCTCGAACGAATCAAACGGAAAGTCTCCGCATTGGGCGGTCCTCTGGGCAGAACAGGGGCCGGAATCGGGCCGGTTCGGCATACCGATCACCTCAGGCTCTCAAAGGAGGATGTGGCGTTACTGAAGCGATGCATTCGGGAATATGAAGAAGCGCCCATCCGGCGATTTCGGCAAGGGAGATTGCCGGGATCACAATAGACATATGATTAAGAAATCAACCACGCACTGTTAGCGCACGACTAAGTGGCACAATATGGACATTAAAGGTGCACGCCGACGTATCGCCGTCATGCAGCCCATGTATTTCCCCTGGATGGGCTATTTTGCCTTAATTGAATCCGTGGATGTTTTCGTATTCCTGGATAATGTTCAATTCAGCCACGGAGGATGGCAGCAGAGAAACCGGGTGCGTCAAAAGGATAAAATTGTATTTTTGACGGTTCCTGTATACAAAAAAGGATTACATGGGCAAATTATCAGGGATGTTGAAATCGTAGATCAGCATAAGTGGAGGAAAAACCATTATAAAACATTGTATCAAAGTTATTCTAAGGCGTTATATTGGAATGAATACCAAGATATATTGTGGCAAATTTATGATAATAAATATGATAAATTATGCGAATTGAATATGATTAGCATTACAAAAATGGCTGAGTTATTAAACATTCAACCAAAAAAAATGCTTCTAGCTTCTGAGTTAGTGGATCAGGCGGATCGTGTGGGCCGTTTAATCTCATTATGTGATCGGCTTGGGGCAAACGAATACTTGTCTCCGGTGGGATCTTTTGAATATATCGATAGCAATAATTTATTTGAGAAAAATAAGATATCCTTAAGATACCTTCAATTTAATCATCCCGAATATCGACAAGTCTGGAAACCATTTTTTTCACACTTATCCATTATTGACCTTCTTGTGAATGAAGGCCCAAACGCTAAGGCTGTGTTGAAATCAGGAATTCGAAAATCCTACACCCATGAGGAGCTGAAAAAGGTTCGGCAAGGGCATAAAGGCACAGAATAGGGCTTACGAATGATGGTATCGAAAGAAAAAGCGTTTTCTGAGGAAAAAACACCGTTTGTCGTTGCTGAAATCGGAGCGAATCATGACGGAAAGCCTGAGAAGGCTCTCCAGATGATCCGGGAAGTTTCGAAAACAGGCTGTCGTTATGTGAAGTTTCAATTGTACTCTGCGGATGAACTGGTTTCTGATGCCGATCGAATGATCGTATGGGGTCCCCCGGGGAATCCGGTGGAGGAGAAAGTCGGCGACATGTTCCAGCGAATCTCGCTGCCGAGGGAGGTTTTTCCGGATCTTTTCCGCGAAGCGAGAAAGTTGGGTTTAGTCCCGTTTGCAACGCCTTTCAGCGAATCCGGGGCTGATTTCCTGCTGAAACTGGATACCCCGTTTTTCAAGGTCGCGGCCTCTGATGTCACGCACCTGCCGTTCCTGAAGCACCTAGCCAAGACGGGAAGACCGGTGATGCTTTCCTTGGGAAAATGCACGCTTGGCGAGGCGGATCAGGCCGTCAAATGCCTTTTTGAAAACGGGTGCGTGGAGATTGCCCTATTGCACTGCGTTTCATCCTATCCTTCCCCGATGGAGCAGATGAATCTTCGCGTCATCCATGCGTTGTCGGCAAACTACCCGGATTTTACGATCGGGTTTTCGGACCACAGCCTCGGCATCTATGCCTCGATTGCCGCAGTAGCGATCGGGGCACAAATCATCGAAAAGCACGTGACCTTGAACAAAGAGGACTACGGCCCTGACCATTGGTTCAGTATGGATATGCAACAGCTGAAGGATTTGGTTCAAGGTGTGGACGATATAACCAAGGCGTTAGGGCACCCCTGGAAGCGCGTAGCCTCCTGCGAAAAAGAAGGAAGAAAAGCGGCGACAAGATCGATCGTTGCAAAGAGAGATTTGAAAAAGGATGAAGTCATCGGTAAAGAGGATTTTAAGGTCGTTCGTCCGGGCCACGGCATTACTCCGAGATGTCAGGATAGTATTATTGGATTAAGCTTGAAATATGATGTGCCGAAAAACACGGTGATCGAGTGGAAGCACTTTAAATAAAAGGGAATATATTGAACAATAATGATAATGGGTAGGGAGTTGGGTTCAATGGATTACGATTTTCTTATTTCATCTGAACGTTCTGGAAGCAATTTAATTGTCGCTATGTTAGACAGCCATCCGGATATCTGCGCTCCATCCCCTACGCATTTGCTTCGCAGACTGTTGTTCAACCGGTTTCGTTATGGGGATTTACAACATGATGAAAACTGGGAAAAATTGACGGATGATGCAGCTGTACTGCTGACACACCAGATTGGAAAGTGGCAAACGACGTGGACAGGAGAGAGGATAAGGCGTGAAGTCGAAGATCGAACGCTAGCTTCTATCCTAAAAAAAGTATATTTTGCTGAAGCCGAAACGAATAATAAAAAGAGAGTCTTTATTAAGGAAAATCAGACTCATAAATTGGTTTTATACATTGTGCGTCATTTCGCCAATGCCAGATTTATTTTCCTCGTCAGGGACCCCAGGGATATGGTCGCCTCTCACATATATACCCCGGGAAGGAAGGGGGGCGTGATGGA
>CAZOXI010000255.1:0-5498 GCA_964583445.1 uncultured Bacteroidaceae bacterium
CGACCACCGAGATCTACACTCTTTCCCTACACGACGCTCTTCCGATCTAATGATGGCATTGGTGAGTGACATTTTTGTATCCGACAACTGGTTCTGGTAAATTCCCAGGTCGAGGCTGGTGAGGTCCCCGTTCCGGTACCGTTCCAGGTTGATATCATAAGTCAGCTGTGCGTTTTCCACGGTCATCCGCTGGATCTCAATCTGGTTCTCCAGGTTTTTCAGGCTCCTTACCACTGCACGGATATTCACCTTGATATCCGTCTGCTCGGTTTCGAAATCGATCTCGGCACTTTTCAGGCTTGCTTCAGCAGCCCTGATCTCCGACTTCCGCTCTCCCCAATCAAAGATCGGGATGCTGAGCGTAAGTCCCACATTGGGCGTGCTGGTGGGTTTATCGAACAGTTTGTCAATGCGTTCCTCGTTGGATTGCACCCCGAGGGAGGCGGTCACGGAACCGGCAAACTCGTTGGTCGACCGGGATTGTATCAAACTGAAATTGGCATTTTCAATATCGATCTCCCGCTGCCGCAGCTCCATGCGGTTGGACAGCGCATGATTGATGGCCATGGACGGGTCCACTGCAACTGTATCAGCAACAATATCGGCCATGATCACGAATTCCTCCTCGAGCGGCATGCCAATCAGCACCTTGAACTGGTCTTTCCGGTTCTGCAGGCTCAGCTCCGCATTATATACCGAGGAGCGGCTGGTGGCCAGGTTCACTTCTGCCTGGTAGAGTTCTTCCAGGGCCAGCAGTCCGCCTTCCACCTTGTTGTCGATGATCTCATAACTCTCCAGGTTGTTCTTCAGCTCCTCTTCAGCAATCGAAAGCTGCATCTGGCTGGAGTATACTGAATAGAACTCCTGTGCCACATCACGCTCAAGCGATAACCGAATGAGCAGGTACCTGAGCAGGGCCGATTCATATTCCAGTTCCATGGTTTGCAACTCCATTTTTGTCCGGTTATAGGTAAAGATCGGCTGGGTGACCGACAGGTTCAGCCGGTTGTTGAAAGTCCTGGATACCGGGTCCACAGCCAGGTCCGATTCGGTAAAGCTGTAGTCGTAGGAGAGTTGGTTGCGCAGCGTGATGGTCCCGTCGGTGGGAAGGAACCGCTGGCTCACGGTAAATGTGCCCGCAGAGGAGGCCGATTCGTTCAGGAACCATTCGCTGGTCTGCTGGTCAAACCGGTTGGTTTTCTGGTACTCGAAAGGATTCAGCATGACAGCAAATTGCGATTTGAGCCTGGCACGTTGTGCATTCAGCCGTTCCTGGCTTCGTACCAGCGCCAGCTCGGTCTGTTTCATGTTCGGACTGTTGGCCATGGCGATCTCCATGGCCCGGTCCATTGTCAGCAAATCCTGGGCGGATACCAACGTGCAGGTAAACAAAAACAATGCTGTCAATGCCAATCCTGTGCGCGGCCTGCTTTTCATCATATCTTGTTTAGTCATAATATAGTTCCTGAATGGTCGTAATGCAATTCCTGCTTGTGCATATTGTAGTTTTTGTTGGGTCATAGTTTCATGTTAGCTCGTTACAAACTTGTTTATTCGTGGTATGGCTCATGTTCGTTCATCATACAAAATCAATCTTTCCGGACCCATTTCACTGCATCTGCAACCACCCTGTTTCCATTGGTGTTGTTGCTGAGCATCACTGTTGCGGTGTCTGCCGGAAAATGAAACGTCCCCAGCCTGTTCCATCCGTCTTCCGGACGATCCAGCGTAAATTCCACCTCTTCAGTTCCTTCGTTGGAGGAGACGGTATAATGATATACCGTTCCCCGGTCGGCAAACTCAGGTCCCCTTCCGCGGCCACGCCCGCGCCCGCCGGATCGATCGTTCCTGTCCCTCCCTGAAGGACCACGGAACATGGCAGATACAGGGATGTATACATAGATGTCGTAGAATCCTGCCTCCTCCAGCTGCGTGCTCCACTGCGCTGTATTACTGCCATCACCGCTCCCTACAACCATGGCCGAACGAATCGTCGAACCGAACATTCCCGAATGTGCCGCCGCGGTCCAGGTCGCAGGAGCCCGCCAGGGGTTCATGTTCTTATAGTTGATTTTCTCCTGTTCCTCCTTGCGTGAATCGATGAATTTTTTCACTTTGCTCTCATTGGAAACGGAGACATACGAAAATCCGGGATCCTCGTTGTCCACAACAATCTCACCCTCTTCGTACATTTTAACTGCTTCTGATGTTTCCCGGGCATATTCATCCAGGATGGAAATATTCCTTTCTGTGGCGGACCGCAGGAACACACTGAAACTGGAAGGTATATTTCCTGAGATAATAGTATTCACGGTCATCAGCCGAGGTGGATTGTAAAAAACCGCCTGGATGTCTTTGGTCTCACCAGTGCCGATCTCGTAAAGTCGCTGCTCCTCATCCATCCCGCCGGGACCCTGCCTTCCTCCTCCAGGCATCCGAAAAGAGAGGTTGACCAAACCACTGCTGCCCCCGATATTGGATATTTTCATCCGTACCACGTACACATCCCCATAATCGTCCCGTGTCTGGTAGTATTCAGGCGGAGAAACCAGGAACTCCGGCAGGTCGGTGCCCGCCTTAGTGAACTCCAGGTAGGGAGAAATGTCCACATTGAATGCATCCCTGAAATCATCCGCAAACTGGCTGAATTTGAGCTCACTGAATGCGTGATCCTCTATATAATAATAAAGGAAGCTGTCGAATTCACTCCTGCCCACACGGTTGTGCAGCGCATTGATGAAAAAACTACCTGACTGGTAGATGGCACTGGTGATCAGATTCTGACTATTGCGCGAGAAGATTTCCAGCAAGCCTTCATCTTTCAATGCCAGGTTGGCCCTTTCGCTTTCCGACAGGCCACCTCGGAAACTCTCGCGTGGTGACACTTCGTAGCCTTCCTTCAGGTAGGTTTCGATCATTGCATCAAATGCAGGATATTCCTCTGAACTGATCCCCGATACCAGGTTGTAATATAACGGGAAGGCACAATATGGATTACGGGTATAGTTTCCACCGATGCCAGAGTTAAATAATTCCTCTCCCCTTCCGCGGAAACCATCGCCGGCACGAATATCCGCATTGAAAAAAGTGTTGGTAATAAAATTATTGAACAGGTCCGTCTCAATTTCCTCCGCACTTCTTTCATTGTCGCGTCTCCTGTCAGTGCGTTCCGCCGCCCGCTTCAACCTGTTAAAATCAAGGGTGCTGAGCCCTGCTCCGCGTTCGGGCATAAAGATCATCTCCGGCTGTACCATTTCCACGTACTGGGTGCGTGCTCGTTCGTAGGGATGGAATTGCACCGGGGTCTCCACGAGGTTCACGCGCCGAAAGGAATAGTACAGGTCAATATCGTCATATTCATAATCCGCCTTCGCCTCCCTGATCAGTACATCCAGCGTGTCCGTCAGGTTCGGAAAAAATTCAGAAAAATAATTGTGGTCTCTTTTCAGGTAAAGATTGTACTCCACCTCATCCACGGAGCGGCTCATTTTTACAAACGGACCGATCACCAGGGAAAATGTATTCAGGGGCGTCTCCGGGCGAAAAGTGTAGGTGCCGGATTCCGTCTCCTCCACATGGCCGGGAGCGACGGGGACCAGTCTCTTTTCCGGTTTGACGGAAAGTGTAAAACGCGAAAAATCAGGTACAGCCATGCGGTAGTTGATACGGTTAAATCCAACACCTGCAACCGGGTACCAGAGCAGCTCCCGGGTGAGCAGGATGAAATCCGGATCCGTAATCCCGGGCAGCTTATTTACAGAAGCCACTATGATCCGCTTCAATTTGTTTCGTCTGCTCCCTGGTATGTCTATATATGCCATGTTGGGATCGGGTATACCCCGGTAATGGAATGTCACCTGCATGCGTTTCCCCGGCGACAATCCCACTGCCGGTCGCACCAGTAATAGTTGTCTGTTCCTTTCATAAGTCAATCTTCCCTGACTGCTTGTAATGCTGTCGATCCGGAAGCCCGGATTCAGCGAGAACACAAGGGTATCCAATCTTACTTCATTCCGGTTCGTTAACTGCAACTCAGACACAACGCGGATACACTTTCCTTCCTGCGCCAGTTGAAGATCGTTGGAAAGAATATCCGGGACAGGGTATTGCACATGCCTGTTGTTGAGCTGCACAAATTCCTTGCGATCCTCCTCCTGTGACCGGTATTGATCGTGGAAGATGGTTCCCAGGAAACTACCGGCTGCAGCGAAAAGAAGGAAAGCCACGAGGTTCAGTAAGTTCAACCTTCCTGTCTGGGGCAGACGGGAAAGGAACCTGATGGTGGCGAAGATACATCCGATCCCCAGCAGGAAATAGGCCCCTCTTTGTAACAGGATTCCTTCCAGGTCAGCAAACCCGATAAGATCCGAATAGACCATGGGATAATAGAATCCCATGTAATCAAGCAATCCGCTCAACTTATCCTGAAAATAAAAGAGGGTCAGCCCGATGTATCCGAGCAATACAATAAATGTCACTGCCTGGCTGCGGAACAGGAGCATCAGGAAAAAGGAGAGCCCCAGTATGAAAGTCAGCGTTGGAATGGAGATAAGCAGCGGGTAGAGCAGGTAGGCCTCCCACACCACCGGTGTATCCTGCAGGATAAGATTGAATACCAGCGCCATGAGCAAAACGGCAATCACCAGTCCCGTGAAAAGGATCATGATCCCCAGCGTCTTGCCCACTACATATTCCCCGTTGGAGATCGGTCGGGCATATATCACTTCGGTGGTATCCAGTTTTTTATCACGCCGCAGGAAATCAGAAGCCAGGAACACCGCGATGACAGCCTGGGCCACGTTCACAAAAAGCACATTGATATAAGGGATATTGGCCGGGATCGCTCGCGGGGTCCACCGGGCACCGGGCTCTGCAAAAACGCCCATGTTCATGCTGAATAAAATCAACAGGGTGAGGATGGAGAAAATTCTGAAGAACCAGCTGCGGAACAGGGTTTTCCGCTCGTAGGCAGCCACAGTCCATATGTTATCCAGGTTGATCACAGGTCCCAGTGACTGAAATTATTTTCCATATAATGCACATATGCGTGCTCCAGGTTGGGTGGCACCGGCCTGGCCTGAATGTGGGCCGGTTGCTCGCCGACAAACTGGATCTCCCATCCTGCACCGGAAGGGATCGTGGAGATGACCGGGTAGTCCTCCTTCAATTGGTCATATTGTTCCTGGGTTACCTCCGCTGACCATACAGCACCCCGCGTCCGATCCACCAGTTCATCCGGTGTGCCGCGATACACTAGTTTTCCTTCATTGAGCAGGGCCATCTGGTTACAGGTGCTGGAAATATCACCTACGATATGCGTGGAAAGGATAATGGTTGTATCGGTGCGACCCAGGTCTGAAAGCAGGTTCCTGAAACGGATCCGCTCCTCGGGATCCAGTCCCGTAGTGGGTTCATCAACAATGATGATCCGCGGGGAAGCGATCAACGCCTGTGCAATTCCCAGGCGGCGTTTCATGCCTCCCGAAAGTTTGTTGGCC
>CAZOXI010000256.1:0-5492 GCA_964583445.1 uncultured Bacteroidaceae bacterium
GACTACAGCACTCGAAAGGGTTTGTTGGTCCACCCGGATCATGTACATACCTTTGTCGAGGTTGGAAAGATCAACCGTTTCCTTCACCTGTCCGCCTGCACTGTATACCTGCCTGCTTATCAAGTTCCTTCCATCGATACTGAATACCTCCATGGTCACCTCCGACTTGTTGGTGTTGAATTCCACCGTGACCATCCCGGAGGATGGGTTGGGATAGATGGAGGCGTTGAGAATCTCAGGATTTGAAATATTTGTTAAGTCAGTTATTGTAATTGTTGAGGTACTCGCCGGTCCGCAATTGTTAGCATCATCTACCTCTACAATATAATCACCACCTTCCCCGGCACTGAAAGTAAATATTGTATCTGGGTTCTGAGTTCCTGCAGATGGATTTATTGTAAACGAATAAGGATTTGTACCACCTGCTGCAGAGACCACAATTTCTCCATTTGCCTCATCAGTAATATCGGAACTGCTGACAAGGATGATGGTTAGTTCATCTGGTTGCTTAATAACTACACTTGTATCCAATGTGGCAACACAATCATTGGCGTCTGAAACCTTGATATTGTAGGATGCTGCAGGTAGTCCCGTAACTGTTCCGGCAGTGTAGGGATAAGTTACTCCGTTGTCTGTCGAAAAGCGCAAGGTTCCTGTTCCTCCACTTGCCTCTACATTTATTGACCCATTGCCGTCATTACAAAGTGCATCTTCGTTATCGACATTCGTGATTATAAGTGTATCTGGTTCAGTGATGATTGCTTCGGGCCCTGCCTGTGCACAGTTCGAATTATCTACCACTACTGTAGGATATATTCCAGCAGCCAGCGCAGAAAAGTTCGGATTGTTGTCCTGGTAAGTGTTTCCATTGTCGATGGAATACCGATAAGGTCCACCAAAACCGCCAGAAGCACCGATAAAGACAGTGCCGTTCTTGTCACCATAACACCCATCCACGTCATTTTTAGTAAGGTCAATATTGATTGGGAGGCAACCGATAACTCCCAATGCAATGAAATAATTCTGTGATGGATTAGTATAGATACTATCTCCTAATACGAGCAGATCAGAATTTGAGCGTATAACAGTGTAAAGATCAGTCCCATTGTTAAATATCGCTCTTGCTTCTTCAGTGCTGTTAAATCTTCCAGAATAACCATTCGCAGATCTATATTCTCCATTCGGGCTAAGACTGCCATAGAACATGTCCTTATCATTAATCCCGTCAGTTCTTAATTCAATTCCACCCCATTGAACAACATCAGAAAAATATCCACTCACGTGTATATTATTGTCAAAAAAGGCTATATCATAAATTCTGTCAGCACCAATACCTCCATTCGCTTTTGCCCAGCTCAACGTGCCTGCTGAAGTGTATTTTAAAATGATTAAATCGGAATTACCATTATTCTGTTCGATAAGTATATTTTCCTGATCATCAGATGCTATTAGTAATGAATTACTATTATAGTAGCCAGCCAGGTAAATGTTCCCTGAAGGATCTAATGTCATGCTAAAAGTATATTCCGCGCCTTCACCACTTATGGTTCTTGTCCATATTTTATTACCCTCCAAATCAGTTTTCAGTAATATTATATCATACGAATTGTTATTGGATACTAAGGTGTCTTCGTCTATAATGATAGAATCTGCGTATATTCCTGAAAAATAGATTTCATTTTCATTTGTGTTGCAATTGGATAGTAAGGGATACTGGAACTGATTTGTTCCATTTATATACTTAATCTGGTGTGCCCATAAATAATTACCGTCAGAATCAAAAGCAGAATAAAATGTGTCATCATAACTATCATCTGAATATAGTGTGGTATCTCCAACTATAACAATACTGTCAGTAAAAAAACCACTTGCTATTATATTCCCGTTTTCAAGCACTTCAATATTTTCGACACGCTGGTTTGATTCGCCTTCCCCAATATTCTTGCACCAAATCACATTACCAGAAGTGTCATATTTAGCAATAAAACTATCGAATGAGCCTGTGCTGGTTATAAAATCTGTCTCAGTGTAAAACAAGTCGTTTCTGAATCCCCCAGAAACATAAAAATGTCCGTCATTACTTATTGCTATTCCACCTCCGACATACTCAGATGAAATTCCTCCCAGTTGTTTCAACCATTTGATTTCTCCTTCTGGCGTAATTTTTGAAATAAAATAGTCACGTGAACCAATAGTTGTTAACTCAAAACCACTCGCTGATACGGTGCTTGTAAAGAATCCTAAAGAGTATACATTTCCATTCTCATCTACAGATGATTTAATTTCGGTAAGGTCGTTATTTCCAAGTATTACATTCGATTTGATCCAGGATTGTGCCTGAATGCTAAGAGAAAAGAGTAATAGAGCAGTTAGAGTTGGTATTGTTTTCATAGGTAATTATTTGAAGAATCATGCATATCTCAGAAAAGCATCTATGAAGCTGAATACGCTCCACCTTCATAGGGACCTGCAGTTAATCCTGTATAGGTTTCTTTTATTGAGACCACTTTCATTTTAGGCTTTTCCCAGGCTTTCTTATTCACTTTATCTTTTGTTGTTTTCATCATAAATCGCATAGTTTTTTATATTCACCGCCATTGCCGATCCAGGCGTGGGCCAGCAGTTTTTCTTTTTCAAATTTTACACCAATCTTTATGTTCTGATTGGTGTAACCGTAGCGCATGAGGGATTCATTCAGTACAATGCTTCTTACCAGGCACCGAGTGCGGGGATACATCCTCCTAAGCACTGCGTTTACGCGTCGTGTGATCATTTGCCTGGGAGGTGACTCCATATTTGAAGAATCTTTGTGCCTGAGTGCTTCAAATCTCTTTTGCAGGGTTCGTATCAGCGCCTTGTCAGACAGAGCCAATATCAGAACCCGGTATTTCACTACCAAAAAAGACACCAATAAAACAATTCTGTAATATTTTAAAAATTTATGTATCACTCTAAAAATCTACTATTCTGTTATCAGTCCTTTCTCTCTGAAGTCGTATAAACACTCCAATGTATCCCGCAGACAGGTTTCTTCATCTACTTCAAACTCCTCCATCATGACCGCAGTGACCTCTTTCACTGCTTTGCATTCTTCAATGATCACCCATATTCTCGATGCAACACTGTTCAAAGCATAGTACTCCCCGTTCTTCAGGCTCAACATCACTACCTCATCATCGATCATGGAAAACTCCTGGCCGGGATCACGCTGCACAACTGATTCCAATGTGATCTCCACTGTATTCTTTTTCCCCATGATATATGCTGCTGTTTTTCAGCTGACTCTAGCAAATTTAACAAAATTACTATACAAATCCCTTATTATACATTCACTTTTGTTCAAGGTAGCCAAAACGCGCCATCATGACATGATGTTTTTTGACCAACTTATTAACACTTGATGTGTCAAGGTGTTCACGCCATGATCCGGATTTGCCCTCACGAAAGAAAGACTTCATCCCGATCGGCTTTTCTCTGAAGCCCTCCTTTTGTTCCATTTCAGCTAATGTCCCTAAATCACTGGCAGCGATCGCTGCCCTGATCTCTGCATCACCTTTGTCAATACCGGTCATTCGCAGTGCTTCCCTGAATGTAGTAAATGTGTCGGTCAGCATATCTTCATATCGTACCACATGAACCGGCAGCCTTGAATCATCGACCCAACTGCTTACATGACCCGACCAATCGAACAACGGTTGCAATAACTGGTTATAGAGCCGGCCGGGTTTATGACAGAAAGCATTGTCCGGATTATTGACCTCATCCACCATCTCCCCCGGTCGCTTGTTTCCATGAAATGCAAAGGAGACGGTAACATCCAGCGGATTGCGGATGAAATAGAGCACGGCACGCGTGACGTCTGCAGGGAATACCGGCTTTCCTGAGGAGGTAAGTCCCCACGCATCATGTACCTTATGAAACACGGGATCATTGGCTTCCGCGGCGATCTTACGGTAGATCTCCGGACGCAGCTCATCGATTTCCTCCTGCGAAAGATCAGCACTGGAAACTCCTGCATGATTGTCGAAGAGTGAACGCGAACTGGCGATGGGGGTTGAATGCAACTCATTGATGCTTACAGGGATCTCCCGTTCTGAAAAAAGGTTCGTCAGAAAAACCCTGAACCAGGTATTGCCCGATTTGGGATAGGAGGCAAGCCAGACGATCTTTTTCAGGTCTTTATTCATGCATCTCGGATTCAACATTCCTGGTTTTTGGGTTCAATATCCATGGTTCCTTGGTTCATCATCCATGCATTCAGGGTTCAAGAATTGTTACGTCGTCTTCTGAACAATCTCTTTTGTAAAATAATCTGCAATTTCTTCCAGCAGCAGAGGAGAATTGGGACGTTTCAACTGAAATACTTTGCAGGCTCCCGCAAGCTCAGTTGCCAGCCTGAAATGCTGAACGATCTTCTCCAGTCCTGGCAGGTACTGATACCGGTAGGTATTGTTTTTCAAGAGGTTGAACTTTTCCACGCCTTTGACCGGCTGAATCTCAAAACCAGCCGTGTTTTTGGAATTGAGAATGACAATACTTCGGATCGGCGTTGACTTGTTGATAAATTCTTCACCTGCTGGTTTCCGGTATTTAAGTAGTTGTGGCCTTACTTTTGGGTACAGTGTGACATCCTCTTCCAGTTTAGCCATTACATCATGCCATAATTTCAGGTGGGGAATACCTGGGTGGACAGTCGGTTTGCCACCCTCTGTACTGATAACGGAAATATCATCTGAGAGCAGGAAAAACCCTCTTTTTACAAGTGTGGCTGCCAGGCTGGATTTACCGGCACCACTAGTTCCCCCGATCACGTATGCGATGTCGTTTTTGACAACTGTGCTGCCATGAAATGGCAACAGCTCCCGCTGGTGGATCATCGCTCCGAATGCTGAGCCGAGCAAGAACAGTCGTATCTCCTCATCTGTTGCACTGTTTAGCCGCTCGACCGTAATTGAGTTTCCTTTCTGCACCCGGAACGAGCCGACAGAGTTCAACCGGAACAGGAAATCATCTTTCTTCGCCTGGTAGAGGACACCGTTTCCTGTCACATCAGTTAGTTCTTCAGGATTCTCTCCCCATTGTATTTCTACATCATGTGCATTGAAATTTCCAGCGGGAAGTTCTGGAAGTTCAATTTCCGATTGCATATTGATTCCAAAGGCGCTGTATTTGTATGAAGATGCCAATTGTTTTTTGTGCAAAGATAAGGTATTTTTATACGATGGGAATGCGAACATTCTGTGGAATTATTATGCGCCAACAGGTGCGGGCTGATGAGGCTTTACTTGATACCATGGTGGAGACTTTTAATAGCGGTGGTAAACCAGAAAAGATCGTTGTGAACAGGTTTGCCCTGGCATCCATAAATGATTCTGACGATGAGAAAAATAACTCTGAACGTCCAATCTATTCGGACGAAACTGTTTCTGGTACTTTGAATGGTCGGCTAGACATTGAAGACAGCGACGCCATAGAAGCGGAAAATATAGATC
>CAZOXI010000257.1:0-5481 GCA_964583445.1 uncultured Bacteroidaceae bacterium
ACGGTGACCCTCAGGGCAGGCCCGTCGTTATCGGCAATGACGATTGCATCCGAGACCACACCCCCGTTTTCGTCCGTGGTGCCGCAATTACAGCTTGAAATATAAATGCTGCCAGTAATCTCAATTGTCCTGAATCC
Organism: uncultured Bacteroidaceae bacterium; assembly: GCA_964583445.1. Lineage (GTDB taxonomy): Bacteria > Bacteroidota > Bacteroidia > Bacteroidales > M55B112. The sequence goes on from CAZOXI010000257.1 coordinate 138, forward strand.
ATCCACCTGGGCATTGTCGATTACCCCGATATTGAACTTTTTCTCTGCCACATTCTGATCCAGTGTTATGGAGGTTGGGAAATAGAGGGCATTGGAAATACCAGCCGCCAGGTTGACCCTGAAAGAACCGGTATTTTCTCCAACACGGCGGATCACCCCCCAGGTGGCATAGGGCCCTGCACTTTCAGAAACGGTATCCGCAAGGATTTCAAATGCGATTTCCGGTATGTCATCATCCACGATAGTAGCCGCAGTATTCCCCGGGATCATCCCATCCGCGCGGGCCATGATGGTTGCTTCTTTGTTTAACTCGGGAACCGTATTGTCGGTAACTGCCACCTTCACCTGTGCAGATGCCATGTTTCCCTGGATGGTTACTATGGCGGGGAAGGACCACTGGGATGTGGAAGTGGTTGAGAGATAAACAACGGCAGAATCAGGAGATGTCAGGTCCCTGCTGATGGTCAGTACCAATGTATCCCCTTCGGAAGCTGTGTAGTTATCCAGGGATAAGGTAAGGGTGGGTTCTTCATCGTCCAGTATATTCAAAACCTGCGATACCGGAAGGTAACCCGGTGCGGTGGCTTCGATCTCCAGTTGCCTCGGCCCGTCGAGCAGGGCATTATCTACCAGGCTGATATTAAACAGGGCTGTGGAGTTACGTTCAGGAATAGTTACTGAGGAAGGGAGATTGATCTGTTCCGAAAGGGAAGTTGTAAGACCGACTGTAAGTGCCTGCGTATAGTTCCCGCTTCGGGTGACGTGACAGCGAATTTCTCCGGTATAATCCTCTTTTGCAGATGCCGGGAGTGTCAGGTAGATCCGGCTCTGTAGCGAGATCCTGTTTACCGAAACGGATGAATTGTTTACCTCATCACCGGGATATTCCAGCAACTGTGCAGCGGGTTTCAGAATCACTTCAATGTATCCTTCCCCGGAGAAGCTGATGACCTCAGGGATTTTAAAACTGTAATTCCTCGTGATATTCGTTCCCTTTTCAAGAACCCCGCTGTATTGAGGTGTTCCTTCCAGGTCCAGGCGGATCCCGGAGAGAGACACAATGGATACCCGTTCTGTCCATCCCCCTTCAGCAGTTGCATCCCCGATGTTATCAACACTCCAGGATATGGTTATGGAATCGCCCGGCTCATACGTGTATTTGCCGGCAGTAATATCCCCGACCTTCACATCGGGTAAGGGCTTTTCCCTGACGTGTATACCGGCCTGTTGCTGATTGTTGTTGTTATCAGTTTCTGTGATTCGGTTTCCCCGGTTGGTAACCCCTATAATGTGATAATCCTCTGCGTAGCCTGTAGGAATGGAAAGCGTTATGGAATGCATGTAACTGCTGTCGGGTTCCAGCGGATGTTGACGCACTGTCTGACCAAGGAGGTGATCGTCTCCGGAGAGGAGTTGATCCGTTGAAAGGAAAAAAGCATCATACCAGGTTGTCGCAGACGTGGATCCGGCGCCCTGGTTTTTGATGGTATAATCCAGGGAAAAGGGAGTAACCGAAAGCACTGTATCCGGGATTGAAATCTCCGGCATAATAAGATCGGGAAGTTCCCTTACTGTGAAAGTATGCGTCACACTGGCATGCTCAAGGCACTGGTTCACCGAATGAATTTTCCAGTGGTAGGTTGCCCCGTAGACCAGGTTATTCAACCGGGCAGATGTTCCGTAAATGTTGTTGATATGCGGAGTCCCCGGTTCGGGATCGCCATCTTTCCAGAGGTAAAGACTATAAAACAGGGTGTTCTCCGAAGGCTGCCAGAAGCAATCCACGTGTATATTTTGATGCTCCGCTCCATCTTGCGGCAGCAGACCAGTAGCATTACCCGGTTGAACGCAGGCTGCATTTAAAAGGGTTGGGGAATAATAGTCGGGAACATGATCCGCTACAAACAATTCGCTCTCGATGATTTCATAAACTTTGCCGTGAAACACATCGTAGTAACGGAAGGTTATGGTATCTCCGGAAGGATTGTTGCTGAACACGCGAACATTATATACCATGGCCCCGGTAGGAGGAAACAATACAGATGCTGATTGTGCCCCCCGAAGCTGTCCGTTTACATAAGCAATAATGGTACCGTCTTCAAGGTAACTTCCCTCAAAATTAACCCTGTATATGTATTCAGCATTATATTCATACTGGTTTGATAATTGGCTGTTGGAAGGTATGGCCGGTACCTGGAGCTGGGACCATGCTGGACCTGCTGCATCCATCCAGATAAACACGATGAGTGCAATGGTTTTGACCAGCCTGCGGGCCTGGCTTTCCGGTGAATTTGTTCCTGGGAACATGCTGCACTGGTGGTTCATCTGTTTCATGATTTATTGATTCAGAATTTAACGTGAAGTTTTGATCAATTTCCGGACATCGGTTCCGCTGACGGTCTTCACTTCCAACGTATAAAACCCCGGTTCCAGCTGTTCAGTCGTAACATGAATGGTTGTGCCGGAACACACACGGGTGTGGACCTCTTTGCCTGTCATATCGCGCAACCGTATCTTTTTAATGGTTGCTGATGCATGCACTGTGAATTGATCCGAAACCGGATTGGGGTAAACAGAGAGCCGATGTGCATTTTTTCTTTCCTGTAAAGTATTGATGCCGTTAATTACCAACCGATATGGATCATACGGATTACCGGTAATACCATCCGGCCTGAAGCTGATGAACAATCCGGATGGATATTCCGTATGTTCGGAAGGGTGTGCAAATTTAAACGTGATTTCCTGGTTCAATTCATTGGAATAGTAGGTCAAAACAAACAGGTAGGTATCCAGGGATGGGATAAATATGGACCTGGAAACACCCCGGACTTCATCGCCATGAAATGCTTTTAACAGGGAACCCTCACCGGTGAGTCTCTTTCCTTCCCCGGTAACCACCTCGGCAATCAGCGTGGCGGAATACTCAAAATTTTCAGGTTGAAGTCCGTGTTCCATTAACAATTGCGCGTGGTTTAATTTTTCAGAAGAGACACTTTTCTTTACAATGCCAGAAGCATTGAACACCAGGTTCCCGGGAGACTGAACATACATTTTATATCCATGAAGCACTTTGAGCGTTTCCAGTTCTCCTGCCCAACCCGAGCCTGCATAATAGACAGCGGAACCGCTTAATCCCTTGAGAACGACATCACCTGCCGGAATGGAGGCTGTCTTTATTGCCGCGTCAATATTCCTGTCCGATTGAAGTAAAAAGGCGATATCGTTCCAGCCCTTCATCAGCGGTATGGGTGTGATGGAAGGATTGATTTCCAGGCCCGAAATAACCAAATCCTCCGCAATGCTTTTTTTGAATTGGACCATCCGGTGCTGGGGAAATGTGCTGAGATTGCCGAACCAGCCTGTTGCGTCATAATAGATAGCCGAATATTCTGCTGATTTCACATAATCAAGATTGTCAGGGGAAAGATCACTGAAAAGTGTAGCAATATTCATTTCCGGAGGCTGAATATTCAGAGAAATCCAGTTCCAGCCTGCATTTAATGAACGCAGTACATTTCTTACCGGGCGGAATACTTCTACCTTCCACACGCTGCTCGTCACGCCATCTTCTGCTGTAACCCTGTAATAAACAGGCATGGAAAAATTATGGACACTGCCGCTGGCCGGGGAAACAGTAGCTGCTTTTGAAAGGGTGAACCCGGGGGCAATTGCGCGTACATCTGTTCCGTAGGGTACATAAAGGGTCACCAAAGCCTCTGTTGTATCGATGGCAAATGAATCCAGTGCCGTCATGAAAACACTATCGATTGCGGTCTCCCTGCTGAGTGAATCCAGGTTGATAACGGTTGCCCTGACAATATCGGGATCGGAATCTTTTGCCCCGTCATTTACAAACAGGACAAATTCCAGCACCGAGTCGCGATGTACCGCGGGAGCTGTAAAGGTCGGATCCGGGACAGTTACAGAGGAAAGGTGTATTCCGGCCGGGGGTATCCACCGGTAGGTCAGTGGGTCGTTATCCGCATCATAGGAGAGTGATCCGTCCAGCTGACCCTCCTCTTTTTCATTCAGACTGAAATCACCTCCGGCATAGGCAACCGGTTTCTTATTGACATGTATTGCCGTAATCTTCACTGTATCCCGAATGGAGTTCAGCGCCCCATCGTTGACAACCAGTGTAAACCGGTAGGTGCTGTTCAGTTGCACCTGCGGCAGGATAAAGGAGGGCCGCGGACTGGTCTGGTTAAACAACACAATCCCGTCAAGGGAACTCCAGGTATAGGAAAGTGCATCTCCATCCGCATCAAATGAATTGCTTCCCTCAAGTGAAACTGAACTGCCTTCCACATAACTGGCATCAGGACCGGCATCAGCAACAGGCCTTAAATTGACCTGCAGGACCGTGACATCTACCTCCGACGGATCGGAATAATCAGTTCCGTCAGAGACAATAAGGCTGATGGTGTAAACGGTATTTTCTGTTACATAAGGCGCAATAAATCCCGGCGTGGAAGATGTGGAATCATCCAGGATGATGCCAGCCGGGGCACTCCAGTGATAGGTAAGCGGATCGTTGTCCAGGTCGAAGGAAGCTGTCCCATCCAGCTGACCAGTATTTCCTTCCTGAATGGAAAAATCGATTCCTGCAATGGCCACCGGACGGTAACTGATTTGCTCCACCCTGCGAACGGAACCATTTTCCAATTCGGAAAAAAGGCTGTTTTCGTTACCGGAAAAAGAGGTGAATTGTACCGGTGTGCTCGCATTGAGTGACAGCGTATTCCTGATCCTGAAAATAAGGTAACCAATAATCCCCGAGCTGACGCCCTGGCTGAAAGCTCCCACAACCTCGATACTGTTTTCCGAGTGTGCTGCCTGGACAAGTCCTGAGCCACCGGCGGCTTCTGCTTTTACAAATTCAAGGTAATTGTTGTCAAAACTGAAACCGGCTTTGAATCCAAAGATTGCTTTTCCCGGAGGAAGGGATGAAGTCAGAATGGGTACCCGCGTATCGGTATCCAGAATACCGTCCGTCGGGTGGACCGATACCTTATTGTCGGTGATGGTAAACCATCCGCTCGTTACGGTTGCCCCGTTATCATCTGTCGCGGTAACACGCACTTGTCCTCCTGAATGGGCGGAAAGGTTGCCTTGTAAATCAATGGAGGCCAGTGCAGGATCTGACACGGACCAGGCATAGGGAGCCGTTCCGTTATACACATTGATCTTTACAGACGCTCCCCACATCATGGTGCCGGTGTTCGGAACCATATTCAGGGTCGGAAGCGAGTAGACATTGATGTAATAATTCGTTTTTGTCGTCCAGGCGAGGAGGGTTTCGTTGAAACGCATATTCTCAAAACGCACGTTCTGATTGCCGCTT
>CAZOXI010000258.1:0-5466 GCA_964583445.1 uncultured Bacteroidaceae bacterium
GACCCTATACGCTTGTGCTGCCTGCAAATGCCTGGTCGAAACTGACCAGTCAGTCGACCAATTACCCGGTGATCCGCCAGCTTAAAGATATCATTGGTGGCAATGTGATCATTCACCATGAAAACAAAGATATCTTCCTGGTCAGTGAAAGGGGAGGCGATTTTGAACTCTCCATCGGACAGGATATCTCTATTGGCTATGACGGGCATGACAATGACAAGGTGAAACTCTATTTTACCGAATCGTTTATGTATCGCATTATCGGACCGGAGGCATTTACGGTCATGAAACCTTTAGTATAACTAACAAAAAAAACAACAAAGTGGAAAAGCAGAAAGTACAAATCCTCGAGGTTTTCCCGGTGACCCACGATGTGAAATGTTTCAGAACGGAGAAGCCGGATGATTATACATTTGAACCCGGCCAGGCGACAGAGGTGTTCCTCGATAATGAGGAATGGAAGGACGAGGGAAGACCTTTCACTTTCACCAACCAGCCGGAGGACCCTTACCTTGAATTTATTATCAAGGAGTATCCCGACCATGAAGGAGTGACGCGGGAGATCCACACGCTGAACCCGGGCGACCACCTCCTGGTCAGCGAAGTTTTCGGTGCCATCAAATACAGTGGCCCGGGCCTGTTTATAGCCGGAGGAGCAGGCGTAACACCTTTTATTTCAATTCTCAGGAGACTATACCAGGAGGATGAAACGGATCACAACAGCATGATCTTCGCCAATCGTACCAGTGCCGATATTATCCTGCATGATGAGCTTAAAGACATATTAGGTGGCCGGTTGACCAATATTCTCTCGGATGAATCTTCTGACAAATACCGGAGTGGCATGGTATCAAGAGAACTGATCGTTGACCACCTCAAACGGCCACATGAGAAGATTTACCTGTGCGGACCACCACCCATGATGGAAGCAGTTCACAAACACCTTACCGAGTTGGAAATATCTGAAGATTCCATCATCGAGGAGGAATTTGAATAACATCCCGGCAGGTTTGAATAACAGCCTGCGCACATTACACTTAGCATGGCAAATGAATTGACACGCAATTGTAATCAGCATTACAACGGGTATCCAACAAAAGTCAGCGTGGAACTCATGAGTCCGGCGAGGGGTGCAAATAATGCACCTTGAGATAAAATGATATTTATAACCAACTATAGCATAAGGCATTAAATAAGATATATATGGACCGGGAAGAACAAAAGAAGATCTGGGAACAGGAGAACCAGGAATGGCTGGATTCGATCAGTTATATTATTAAGCATGAAGGTCCCGAACGGGCCAGGGAAATACTGAGACTCCAGTTGGAAAAAACGGTGGAGTCGGGGGTGGATCCCGCACTTTGCAGGGAAACACCCTACCTGAACACCATCAAGGCAGATCAGGAGGAGGAATATCCCGGCAACAGGAAACTGGAACGAAATATAAAGAGTATCGTACGCTGGAATGCCATGGCCATGGTAGTGCAGGCCAATAAACGCACAGATGGTATCGGCGGGCATATCTCCACCTATGCATCGAGTGCCACGCTCTATGAAGTGGGTTTCAATCATTTTTTCCGTGGCCCTGACGGGGATGCACTTCCCGATATTGTCTATTTCCAGGGACACGGATCCCCGGGCATCTATGCGCGTTCCTATGTGGAAGGACGCATTGAAGAGCAGAAACTGCATAATTTCAGGCGTGAGCTGGCAGAAGGTGGTGGGCTTTCCTCTTATCCACACCCCAGGCTTATGAATGATTACTGGCAGTTCCCGACGGTATCGATGGGACTGTCCCCGATTATGGCAATTTACCAGGCCAGGTACAATAAGTACCTGCAGGATAAGGGGCAGATCGACCTGGGTGACCAGAAAGTATACGCTTTCCTGGGTGATGGTGAGATGGACGAACCGGAATCCATGGGTGCACTGACACTGGCATCCCGGGAAGAGCTTGACAACCTTGTTTTCGTGATCAATTGCAACCTGCAGCGGCTCGACGGGCCGGTGCGGGGGAATGGTTCAATTATCAGGGAGTTGAGCATGGCTTTCCGCGGTGCCGGCTGGAATGTGATCAAGGTACTGTGGGGATCCAACTGGGACCCGCTGTTCAAAAAAGACAAAAAAGGTGTGTTGACAAAACGAATGAATGAACTGGTGGATGGGGAACTGCAAAAATATTCTACTTCAGACGGTGCCTACATCAGGAAACACTTTTTCGGGAAGAACGAAGACCTGCTGGCATTGGTGGAAGATATGAGCGACGAGGAGATCGTTAACCTCCAACGTGGAGGGCATGATCCCGTAAAGGTTTACAATGCCTATAAAAAAGCAAGAGAGCACAAAGGGTCTCCCACAGTGATCCTTGCACAGACTATCAAAGGGTATGGTCTCGGTGAAGCTGGAGAAGGACGGAACATCACCCACCAGCAGAAAAAACTGAACGAAGCTGAATTGGAACATTTCCGTGGTCGTTTCAATGTGCCGGTCAGCGACGAAGATATTGCCAAAGCACCTTTTTTCCGACCCGACGAGGACAGCGAGGAGATGCAATACCTGAAAAAGCGGCGGAAGGAACTGGGTGGTTTTATACCCGTACGAAAAACGAAAGATCCGGATTTTGAAATGCCCGATGAGAAGATCTATGACGAATTCCTCGAGGGTTCCGGCGACCGCAAAGTGGCCACTACAATGGCGTATGTCCGCCTGCTGTCGAAATTCCTCAAAGATGATAAGATCGGTAGTAAAGTGGTGCCCATTGTGCCGGACGAGTCCAGGACCTTTGGGATGGAATCACTGTTCAGACAGTCGGGGATCTATGCACATGCAGGTCAGCTGTATGAACCAGTGGACAAGGACAGCCTGATGTATTATAAAGAAGCCAGGGATGGTGCCATCCTGGAGGAAGGCATCACCGAGGCCGGTTGCATGTCGTCATTCATTGCCGCAGGAACCTCCTATTCAACACATGGCATATACAGTATTCCATTCTTCACCTATTATTCCATGTTCGGATTCCAGCGTGTTGGCGACCTGATCTGGGCCGCTGCAGATGCCCGGGCCCGTGGGTTTATGATCGGTGGCACATCCGGACGTACCACGCTTGCGGGGGAGGGGCTGCAGCACCAGGACGGACACAGCCACATGCAGGCGATGACCGTACCCTGCATTCGCGCATACGATCCAGCCTATGCCTATGAGATGGCAGTGATCATTCAGCATGGAATGGAGCAGATGTACAAAAAGGGCGAAGATCTGATCTATTACATTACCGTGATGAATGAAAAGTACCAGATGCCCGCACTCCCAAAGAGAAAGAATATCCGGGAAGGGATTATCAGGGGAATGTATAAGCTGAAGGCTTCAACCAAAAACAAACACAACCTGAACCTGCTGGGAAGCGGGGCGATACTGAACGAGGTGCTGGAAGCAGCAGAAATCCTGAAGAAAGACTATGATATCTACCCGGATATCTGGAGTGTTACCAGCTATAAACAGCTCTATGATGATGCCCGGAGTGTGGAACGAGAGAATCGTCTGAACCGCGGGAAGAAACAAGAGAAGACTTTTATCGAGGAGAACGTGGGGACCTCGGCCGGGACGTTCGTGGCTGCCACGGATTACCTGAAGGCGATACCGCTGACTGTGAGCGACTGGTTTCCCGGACCATTCACTGCCCTGGGGACTGATGGCTTCGGCATGAGCGAGGACCGTCCCGACCTTCGCGAATATTTCGAGGTGAATGCAAATCACATTGCCTTTGCAGCCCTGAAAAGCTTGCATGCGCAGAAAAAAATAACGAAAAAAATACTTGATAAGGCCGCTGATGCATTGGGGATTGATGCCGGGAAACGGTACCCTGAAATATGCTGATCATCGTATCAAAATAACAGTATGAAGCGAACTATGGAAAAGATTTGACTTTACCGTGTGATTTTTTCAAAATGAACCTGAAAATGTCCGATAAGCACGTATGGCAAAGTCCATCCGAACAAGAATAATAAAAAGATGAACTGATGAAAAAGGAAATCAAAATACCGGATATAGCTGAAAATGTAGATGAAGGAGTGATCGGTAGAATCCTCGTGAGTAAAGGAGACCAGGTAAAAGAAGACCAACCCGTGGTTGAAGTAGAAACGGACAAGGCCGCTACGGATATTCCATCTCCCTATAATGGCACTATTGATGAGATCAAAGTGGAGGAAGGGGACGAAGTGACGGTGGACCAGGTGATCATGATTGTCGAGGTCGAAGGCGAAGGTGATGCAGACGGAGACAAGCAGTCAGGTGAAAAGGAAGAGAAGCAGGAGGCTGAAGGAGAGAAGGATGCTGACGAAGAAGGAGATGCAGGAGAGAAAGGCGAAGAAAAAGAGAAAGAAAAAGAAAAGAAAGCAGGGAAGGAAGAAGCAGAAGAAAAAGCTGATGAAGAGGAGGAAGAGCCAGGAGCAACCGGTGAAGAGAAAGAAGCTGATGATGTAGAGGAGGAAGAATCAGGAGCATCCGGTGAAGAAGAAAAAGAAGCTGATGAAGAAGAGGAGGAAGAGCCAGGATCATCCGGTGAAGAGAAAGGGGATCGAGTGAAATCCGCTGCCGGTCAGAAACCTGCTGCGGAAGATATCCCGGCAGCACCATCAGTGCGCAGGATGGCCCGTGAGGCCGGAATTGAACTTTCAGAAGTCGAAGGAAGCGGACCTGGCAACAGGATCACCGCAGAGGATATTACAGCTGCCAGGGAAGAAAAGGAATCCGTAAAAAAAGAGGGTGAGAAAAAGAAAGGGGCCAAACCATCCGGTAAAAAGGAAAAAGCTGGCGCTGCGGAAGCGGAAAGCACTACCGAACTCCCGGATTTTTCAAAGTGGGGAGAGACGAAGAAAGAGAAGATGAACACAGTCCGCAAGATCACCGCGCGAACCATGACTGCTTCCTGGCAGCAGATCCCGCAGGTTACGCAGTTTGACGAGGCGGATATTACCGAAATAGAAGCTTTCAGGCAGCAGCACAAAGACGATTATGAGAAGCAGGGTGGTAAACTTACCGTAACGGCCATACTTATGAAAATCGCTGCTTTTGCACTGCAGAAATTTCCACGGTTCAATTCCAGCATTGACACATCAGATAATACCCTGGTGATGAAGCAATACATCAATATTGGTGTTGCGGTGGATACGGACAAGGGACTGATCGTCCCGGTGATCAGGGACACGGATAAAAAATCACTGGCAGATATTTCAGTGGAGACCGTTGAACTGGCGAAGAAGTCCAGGGAAAGCGAGATCTCATCAGATGAGCTCCAGGGAGGTAATTTCACGATTTCCAACCTCGGCGGGATCGGTGGAACAGGATTTACACCCATTGTATACGCTCCCCAGGTTGCAATCCTGGGCGTTTCAAAGGCATCATACAAGCAGGTATTTATAGACGACAGGTTTCAGCAGCGACTGGTATTGCCGCTCTCTGTGACCTATG
>CAZOXI010000259.1:0-5462 GCA_964583445.1 uncultured Bacteroidaceae bacterium
TATTAGTCGTTTTTATATATTTAATAATTAGTTAGTTAGTTAGTTAGTTGCGACAATTGATTCAGAAAATCCTGCACCTCGCCCCGGGGATATCACAAAACCGTTACCTGGAAAAACCAGCGAGTCAGTAACATGTACACAATTATCCTACAGTTAATCGCACTTCCCTTGAAATACCTGTAATTGCCAGTGAACCTCCCTGATTTAAAAATATTGATTTGTCTAATCGCTTTTTATAATGACGTTGGTTTGATCAATCAAAATTTTCAATCCACACAAGCGCAGACGTTGATACATTCTACCAATTTTTTAAGATTTTTATTCTTAATGGTGTATAATGTGTTTTTTCCTTCGCGGCGGGAAATGAGGATTCCCTTATCTTTGAGTATTCCCAGGTGGTGAGAGGCTGTAGACTGTTCAATATTTACAAGTTCATGGATCTTGGTAACTGTAAGCTCCTCTCCTTCTGAAAGATGACCCAGAATAGCCAATCGCATGGGATGTGCGATCGCTTTCATCATATTGGCTGCGCTTTCGATCCGCTCAGCGCTTATCTCTGTAAATTTGGACATGATATTCTTCCTTGGTTGCGTATTATATCTGCATATACAAATATATCAATAATTAAACATAAGGAAGACACCATTCGTCCAGTTTTCTCACAGTTTTTCGCCCTGCAGATGTAGATTGACATTTAGGAGTATTGCGGTCTCCGGCTTTACCGGTGCAGGGGGTAATAATTCTTGTTTTCGGCGCTAAGACGCTGATTTATTTATAAATTTGCCGCTGAAATCAGATTTCAATGCCAAATTTAAATGATATACGGCGCCCGGTAGCTGAGGAGATGAAAACTTTTCAGAAAACATTTCGCGGAGCCATCCACAGTGATGTAAAATTGCTGAACATAGTTGCATCATATATCTTGCGAAATAAGGGAAAGCAAATGCGTCCTCTTTTTGTTTTCCTTACTGCTAAAATGACAGGGAAGATCACGGACTCCACCTACACCGCTGCTTCACTGATCGAGTTGATGCATACGGCCACACTGATCCATGACGATGTTGTGGATGAATCTTACGAGCGCCGGGGGTTGTTCTCGATGAATGCCATATGGCGATCGAAACTCTCTGTACTGATGGGCGATTATTTTCTCGCCAGGGGACTGCTTCTGGCTTCCCGCAAGCGGGATCATGACCTGTTGGATATTGTTTCAGATGCAGTAAATGAAATGAGTGAAGGCGAACTTCTTCAGCTTCAAAAATCCAGAAAACTGAATATTGACACAGCTTCCTATTATGAAGTGATTCGCAAGAAAACCGCGACCCTGATTGCTGCATGCACTGCCAGCGGGGCAAAATCATCAGGCGCCACCCAGGAAGAAATCGACAGGGTATACCAGATGGGAATTGATATCGGGATGGCTTTCCAGATCAAAGATGACCTTTTTGATTACCAGCCCAGAGGGATTACAGGAAAACCCGCTGGTAACGACCTGAAAGAGAAGAAGTTCACACTTCCTCTCATCTATGCGCTTGAACAGAGTACACGCAATGAGAAACGTTCCATTCTCAAGCTTATCCGCAATGGCAGCATGAGCAACAACAAGATCAAAGAGGTCATTGATTTTGTCATATCCCATGATGGATTAAATTTTGCGGAAAAGAAGATGTATGCGTTTAAAGAGAAAGCGGAACAAGTGCTACACAGCTTTCCTGAATCTGCTTCCAGGCAATCCTTTTTCGACCTGATCACGTTTACAGTGGAACGCAATAAATAGTGCCTGGTGAAAAACATGAAATGCATTCATTATCAATTTAATATGACGTCCTTATTTGTATCGAGTGCAAGATTTACCTCTTGACGGACACACTGTGGCCCTTTCTTCAGCCACTATTTTTCTGATCATTTTCAAGAAATTCCGTTGTACAATTATTGCCCCTTCTCAAACCAGTTGATGATTTTCCTGGCTTTCCGCAGGTCGAGAACTTTGGCCAGCTCCTCTTCACTGGCTTTCCGGATCGCATCCACAGATTTAAATGTTTTAAAGAGTTTTTCTACGGAGGCCGTTCCGATTCCCTGAATGGAACGTAATTCGGAACTGATCATGGCACCGGAACGTTTTAACCTGTGAAATTCGATCCCGAACCTGTGGGCCTCATTTCTGAGTTGTTGTATGAGCCGGAGCGATTCCGAATTCTTATCAATATACAGCGGAACCGGATCTCCCGGAAAATAGATCTCTTCAAGCTTTTTTGCGATTCCAATCACGGCAATATCACCCCTGAGGTCCAATTGATCAATGCTTTTCATAGCCGCATTCAGCTGCCCCTTGCCCCCATCGATGATCACCAGTTGAGGTAGTTTTTTCTTTTCTTCAAGTAGCCTGCGGTATCTCCTGTAGATCACTTCTTCCATAGAGGCATAATCATCAGCCCCGGTTACTGTTTTAATATTGAAATGGCGGTACTCTTTTTTCGCCGGTCGCGCATTTTTAAACACCACACATGCAGCCACAGGATCAGATCCCTGTATATTACTGTTATCAAAGCACTCGATATGCTCCGGGAGCGAAGTTAACCTGAGATCTTGTTGTAAGGTTGTAAGGATGCGTTGCGCCGGATATTGTTTGGGCGTTTCCTTTTCTCGTTTTTGTTTCTCAAGTTTATACAGCCTGGCATTGCGCTCCGAAAGTTCCAGCAATTTTTTCCGGTCACCGCGTTTGGGTACCGTAATTTTGTACCATGAAAATTCTTCCGACAAATCCATGGGTAGAATGAGCTCTTTGGCATCGCTCCTTACTCTTTCTTTGATGTCGGTGATGGCGAAAGCCAGAATTTCGCTGGTTGTCTCATTCAGGCGCTTCTTTATTTCTACTGTATGTGCCTGAATTACAGCGCCTTTTGTGATTTTTAAGTAGTTGACAATCGCATATTTTTCTTCGTTCACGATACTGAATACATCTACATTCTTTATGGAGGGGTTGACGATGGTTGATTTGGTTTGAAATTTCTCGAGGGCTTCGACCTTCAATTTCATTTTTTCAGCCTCCTCGAATTTGTATGCTTCAGCCATCGTTTTCATTTTCTTTTTCAGAAATGAGATTACTCCTTCCAGGTTCCCTTTCAGTATTTCATGGATCTGGCGGATCGCTTCATTATAATCCTCTTCATCCTGAAGGCCTTCGCAGGGACCTCTGCAATTTTCAATATGATATTCCAAACAGACCTTAAATTTACCTGCAGCAATATTTTCCGGGGTCAGTTGATGTTTACAGGTCCTGAGTGGATAGAGCTGCCTGATGAGTTCCAGCAGTGTGCGCACTGTTGTTGCAGATGTATACGGACCATAATATTTTGAACCATCGTTGATCACATTTCGTGTGAGGAATACCCTTGGAAAGGGTTCGTTTTTAATACATATCCAGGGAAAGGTTTTATCATCTTTTAGTAAGACATTGTACCTCGGCATTAACTTTTTAATCAGGTTGTTCTCCAGAAGCAGTGCATCTGATTCTGAATTGACTACAATATGTCGAATGTCGGCAATCTTTTCTACAAGAACTTTTACTTTAAAACTTTCATATGCCGTTTTTCTAAAATAGGAAGCAACCCGTTTTTTAAGATGTTTTGCTTTCCCCACATACAAAATCTTATCCGCGTGATCATAAAACTGGTACACGCCAGGATCCGGAGGCAGTGTCTTTAATATTTGCTCAATATGTTGCTGGTATTGCTTATTCATTCCCTGCAACAAACAATGGCGTAAAAGAAAATGTTGTCCCGTCAAACAGGCCTTTATCACTCATCTTTAATTCCGGGATTACCAACAATGCCATAAATGCCAGTGTCATAAATGGTGCCTTAAGACCTGTTCCGAGTGTGGCAGCAATTTCAGACAACTGCTTGTATTTTTCTGCAGCATATACAACAGATGCGGAGGACATGATCCCGGCGATCTCCAACGGTAACCCCTGTACCTCTTTCCCATTATGCACGGCAATGCCCCCGCGGTGCTGAATTACCCAATTGATTGAGTCGGTTATACTCTTTTCGGTGGTTCCAACGCAAATAATATTATGACTGTCATGACCAATACTAGAAACCAGGGCACCTGCTTTGAGTCCGAAACCATTAATGAACCCTATGGCCGGAGGTGCTTTTTCGTAGCGGTTGACAACAACAATCTTAAGTATATCATTCTTTGTATCGGATACGACATTCCCATTTTCAACCCTGGGTGTTTCCATGATCTGCCCGGTAATTAATTCTCCATCGACCGCCTGAATAACTTTCATTTTGCCTTCCTCCGGCTGCACATTGATCTGGCTTTCTTCAATCTCCCCGATTAAAAATTTATTTGCCGGTACAGTTGCTGCTTCCTGGATATTCACATCACCATCCAGAAAAACGGGTTCTCCATTGATATAGGTGGCAAGCACATTCATGCTTTCTGGAGCATCCACCAAAATAAAATCTGCAGGATCCCCCACCCTCAGCAACCCGGTTTCGAGTGTATAATGTGATTTTGCATGCAAACTTGCAGCACGAAGCGTGTCAAAAAGATCATATCCTTCGGCGATGGCTCTCTTTACTATTTTGTTGATGTGTCCCTGTACCAGGTCATCAGGATGCAGGTCATCTGTACAAAACATGATCTTCTCCGGAAATTCCTTTAATAATGGAATCAGCGCGTTGTAATTTTTAGCACCACTTCCCTCTCGTATCAGAATGTGCATTCCCTGCCCAATCTTTTCTACAGCTTCATCATAGGAAAAACATTCATGATCGGTGGTGATCCCTGCAGCTGCATATTTTTTTAGTTTTTCTCCCCTTACACCCGGGGCGTGTCCGTCTACCGGTACGCCCAAACGCCTGGCTACATCCAGTTTTTTTATTACCTCCGGATCGCCCTGCACTACCCCAGGGTAATTCATCATCTCAGAAAGGAACCCAACCCCGGGTATGTTCAACATGCGCTCTATTCCCGCGGCATCAATATGCGCCCCGGAGGATTCAAAGGGTGTTGCCGGAACGCAACTTGGCGCTCCAAACATAATTTTAAGTGGTGTTTTTGTTGCATTTTCCACCATGAATTCCACACCATCTTCTCCCAACACATTGGCAATTTCATGCGGATCCGAAACAATTCCGATCGTTCCATGGCGTACCGCTTCGCGTGAAAAAGCCACAGGTGTAACCATAGAGCTTTCTATATGTACATGTGCATCAATAAAACCAGGTAGTATATATTTACTTGCCTTCTCTTTTACCTTTTCGATACTACTGATGCACCCATCTTTGATCGTGATGTGGGATGGGTAGATTTCCCTGTTGTGAATGTCGATTAAATTTGCATGCAACACCATCTTGGAATTATATTTTCAAATAAATATACAGCCTTCGAAAACCTGATCAGGTTCCACGTGGAACATTCTCGAAATGTTCCACGTGGAACACTATCTT
>CAZOXI010000260.1:0-1869 GCA_964583445.1 uncultured Bacteroidaceae bacterium
TATGGGCCGAGGTATATGCACAGGATATGTTCACTGTTTTTGAACAAAACGGACTCACCTATACAGAGACCGGGGTGCGCTACAGGAACCTGATCCTGGCCAACGGCACACAGCGGGATATTGAAGAAGTGGTGGAGGAATTCCTGGGCAGACCATCGAATAATGAAGCATACATCAGGAGTTTGGGACTGGAATAAGCATATCTATTTCAACGGCTCATGATTTAATCTTTCCCGGAACAGATGAAATAATGGATGATCCACATTTGTGGATTTGAAAGAGGATTTGAGGAAATTAGTACACAAATTATTTCACCGGCATGTGTTCAGGGCGAATAAGTAACCTGACTGGATATCAATCAGATAGAACAGGAGTATCATCATCATCATATTTTTGGCAGGATTTTGTACGTATATCCAACACCAGGTATTTGATGCTTGTGCAGAACTCAGGCTTTGATGCCTGGTCTGCGAAACCAGGATCAATGGATGACCATAATAAAAGGAACTATGGAGAAAAGCAATAAATATGACACACTGGCTGATGCAACTTCACAGCTTCTGGGAAAAGGGTACAATATCAATTTCCATGTCAATAGCGCGGGCAAATTGTCTGACAATAAAGATCTGGAATTTGAACCAACCGATGTAATACTGAAGGAGGTCCACCGGTTTGAAGGCATGACCAATCCGGCAGACAGTTCGATCCTGTATGCAGTGCAGACCCGGTCGGGGGAAAAGGGGATTGTAATTGATTCTTATGGGGCCGACGGTTCAGAGGTTACCTCTGACTTTATGAATAAAGTAGAGCAGCAGTAGTTTGATGGATAGTTTGTGATCAGGATTGAATAAACAACATACAGGCGGTCATGAAAGTCGGCTATAGTTGGGACCGCCCCACTTATAAAAGAATAAATATTATGCAGGAATTCAACAGTAATAAAGTAGCCATACTAGCTACCAACGGTTTTGAGGAGTCGGAATTATTTGAACCATTGAAAGCCTTAAAAGAAGCAGGTATCCAGGTGGACGTTATTTCAACAAAAAAAGGTGAAATCACGGCGTGGAATCACGGTAAATGGAGTAAAAAAATTGGAGTTGATCACACACTGGCTGAGGTAAATGATAATAATTATGGGTTACTCGTATTGCCAGGTGGAGTGATCAATCCCGACAAACTCAGAAGAGACAAACAAGCTGTGGCATTTGTACGTTCCTTTTTTGAAAAAAACAAACCAGTCGCCGCGATTTGTCATGGACCTCAAATGCTGATCGAAGCTGGCGTGGTAAAAGACAGAACAATGACATCGTTTTTTTCTATCAAAAAGGATTTGAAGAACGCAGGCGCAACCTGGGTGGATGAAGCGGTTGTAGAGGATGGAAACCTGATTACTTCAAGGAATCCGGGAGACCTGGAAGCATTTAATAATAAGATTATTGAAAGAATAAAAGAGGCAGATTGATTTCTGTGTGACCACTCTGGATCAGGAGAGTAAGGTAGCTCAACGTATCGCCAGGTGAGGTACTGCATGATCATGGTTCTAGTTGCCGGTTTTGTTAAAAATCATGCGCTAAATCGTTAATTTTCATATATCTGTATTACAACCATATGTAATTCTTTATATTAGGACCACATTATTTGTAAACAACCACCATGTACAGGATCATTATTTTGGCTCTGCTTGCCATCTTCCAGCAATCCCTGCAGGGTCAGGATCGATCTTCTTCAATCGCACTCGATGTGGGATATTTCGGCGAATCCATTACAAAGCCAGGAGCAATCGCATCCGTCCGGATACCTGTTTCAGCAAGAAATGACCTTCATCACCTCAGGCTGAATGTCGCATTTTACAAACATTCCGGGTACAAC
>CAZOXI010000260.1:1879-5394 GCA_964583445.1 uncultured Bacteroidaceae bacterium
TTCTTTGAAACATCTGTCGGCGGAGGATGGATGTACCAGCAACCGGACCGGCCGGTGATTCAGTATGACAACGGGAGCTTTTCGGAAACGAACAGGGGATGGCACTATGTGGCTCCGACGATTTTGCTCGGAGGAGGGAAACGAATACTTAAGGGTTTCCTGGAAGGATTGGCATATTCGGTGGGAATGAGATGGTTTGGGCAGTATCCGTTCAATGATTTCCTGATGCACCATCTTGTACTGGAGTGCCGGTTTTCATTTCCACTGGAGATGTTCTGACGCGTGTGTAACAATCGAAAACAGCAATTAATATGTTGAGGACATTTAAACGTGCCAGGATTTTGATCATCGTTGGAACGGTCATTATTCTCTCGGGTTGTGAGAACCTGCAATATGATGATTTCTATTACCTGCGCTATAAGGGCGCGGATATGCCTGTTGTTGTCCGGGGGAATATACCCTCGGGAGTCTTCATTGTATATATGCACGGCGGTCCGGGGGGCAGTACCTATGCTGAAAAGGCCTATGAAATGCTTGCTGCAACGGAAGAAAAATTTGCCATGGTATATTATGACCAGCGCGCATCGGGAAACAGCCAGGGGAAAACGGAGGTAACCCAGATCAACATCGATCAGTATATCGAAGATTTAGAAGTCCTGATCGCCCAGCTCGATGACAGGTACAGTCCGGAACACATCTTCCTGATGGGACACAGCTGGGGAGGTACACTGGGAACCGCTTTTCTGCTTAAGGAGGGAAACCAGGAGAAGGTGGACGGCTGGATCGAGGTGGACGGGGGTCATAATCTAAGTAAGGACGCTTATGAAATGTCAAGGGATTATGTCATCGGCCATGCCGAAGCAAACATCGCTTCGGGATCGGCTTCAGAAAAAGTGGTGGAGGAGTGGCAGGAGATCATCCGTTATTATGATGGCGTGGAGACCTGGGATGATCCTTTTTTTGTAATAGGGCACAGCGGTCATGTGGGAAAGGCAAATGGCTATTTCCATGATCCCGCAAATGAAGAAGGACTCATCGATGGGGAACTGATCTTTGCATCTGAAAACAATATAATTGCCTATTTTTTGCAAAATCTGAACGTGATCTTGCACATGGATATCTGGACACTGGATTTTACATCACGACTCTCTGAAATCGAGGTCCCTACACTCATCGTCTGGGGAAGGCACGATGGTATCCTGCCGGTCGAACTGGGCATTCAGGCCAAAGAAGCCATGAACCTCCCGGATGAAAATTTTGTCATATTTGAAAATTCGGCACACGTCCCCCAGATTGAAGAACCGGTATTGTTCAATGCAACAGTGATTGCATTTGTAGAGAATACATTGGCTGATTAAGATGTAAAATCACGCTTCATTTATTGTCTTGTTCCAGCTCGTTAATGCGTTTTTTCAAGTGCTCAATTTCCTTCTGTTGTTCCTGGATGGCCTTCACCAGGGGCACCACGAATTCAGCATACGATAAGTTGTAATGTGAATCTTCATTTTGAGGTTTGACGATGCCACTGAAGTCATATCCGCAAGCTATCGCAGCCTGTTCCACTTCCTGGGCGATGAATCCTGTTTGAATTCTTGCCGCTTTTTCAGCATTTGCATGCTCCATATCCTGATCGTCCATTTCATTTCCGTTAAATTCATCCAGTTTATCCATATCCCAGTTGAATAATACCGGATGCAGTTTCATGATGAATACAAGACCCGGAACATCGGAGGAGATATTGGTTTTGAAGCGGCCGTCTGATAAATTTGACCAGGGGGCATATCCTCCGATGGATGAGATGCTCGTATTCCCGATCCGGATGGTATTGCTGGCCGTTACTGTGGCCCCATTACCTATAGCGGTTGTATTGCTCAGGTCACCACTACCGCTTGCCGGGCCTGACCTGAAACCGATAGCAGTGTTATAACTACCGGTTTCATTATAATAGCCTGCTTCTCTCCCATATGATGCATTGTAAAGCCCTGTTAAATTATGTCTCATTGAGTAATATCCTGCAGAAGTATTTGAATGTCCGCTGGTGTTTTCAGGCAATGCATAGTAACCTGAGGCGGTATTGTACCTGCCCTCATCATTCGCGTACATTGCATGAAATCCCAGGGCTGTATTATAATATCCCAGGTCATTTAAGCACAATGCTTTGGAGCCAACTGCTGTGTTTCCAGATCCCTGAATGGAAGTGATAGCTCCAAATCCATTGCTGAACAGGGCAGAATCACCTATAGCCACGAGGTTGCCACGATCCGTATTTTCATATAAAGCATGGTACCCCATGGCAACATTATAATCACCTGTACTGTTATTGCGCATTACCTGGTATCCGGAAGCAACATTGTATTGACCGTTCAAATTGTACTGCATGGCAAACATGCCCAGTACGGCATTCCCATTCCCGCTTGTATTATCACTTAAAGTGAAGTAACCGACAGCCGTATTATAAAAACCTCCCAGGTTGGATTCCAGTGACCTGAAACCAATCGCCGTGTTCCTGGCGCCCGTTGTATTGGCAAACAAGGCTTTCGAACCCACGGCAGTATTTGCCCATCCCTGGTATTGATTGGCAGCACCGATTCCATTGTTATACAGTGCCGAATCCCCTACCGCCACCAAATTACCGGATACAGTATTGCTATATAGTGCCCTTGTCCCCAGGGCTACGTTTGAATGACCTGTTGTGTTTGATTTCAATGCCTGCCATCCCTGGGCAATATTGTAACTACCGGTTGTATTGTCCTGCAAGGCTGTTTGGCCAATTGCTGTATTATCTCTGCCTGTGGTATTGGAATATAACGCATTGCTTCCAAAGGCCGTATTCCTGATCCCGGAAGTATTACTATAAAGAGCCGAGGATCCGCTCGCTGTATTGTCATTACCAGTAGCGTTTGCATAAAGCGCACGGTATCCGGTAGCGGTATTATAATTTCCGGTGGTGTTAATCCTCATTGCAAAACTCCCAAATGCAGAATTACCATTGCTGGTGGTATTGCTGTATAAAGCCCAGTATCCGGAAGCTGTATTATCATACCCGGTCGTATTGGCTCTCAACACATGGGTTCCTGAAGCTGTATTTCTATATCCCGTAGTGTTAGCATTCAGGGCTCGTGAACCGATGGCTGTATTACCAGTACCATGGAAGGTTTCTGTTGCTCCTGTCCCATTTCGAAACAATGTATTGAATCCAATTGCCACAAGTTCACTGCGATCAGTATTATAGTAGAGCGAGTAATTTCCTATCGCTACATTTGAAAAGCCGGAGGTATTGGAGTTTAAGGAAAGCATACCCAATGCAGTATTGTTATTTCCTGTATTATTGTTCTGGAGGGATTGAAAACCAATACCTGTATTATAATATCCTGTCGTATTGGCGTAAAGTGCATTGGCGCCCACCGCAACATTATTATTGGCTTCGTAGGATTCTGTTGCTCCTGTCCCATTGTTATTCAGTGCCTGACGACCAATGGCTACCAGCCCGCTTTTGTCAGTATTATCATACAAGG
>CAZOXI010000261.1:0-5392 GCA_964583445.1 uncultured Bacteroidaceae bacterium
CGTTGGGAAGGATGGTTGAAAATCGGTTCCAGTAGTTGTCGGCGTTGGGACCTTCATCGATCGTCAGACGTGCCACGGCCTGTAGGCCCATTTTCATGTAATCATTAATTTTAAAGTCAAGGTTCCCCCTGAAATTAAAATAATTGCTGATCTCGGGAATCTCGGTATTCAGCCAGCCGTTATCATTCCCCCATTCTGTGTTGACATAGTACTGGGCATTCTGATCGCCCCCGGTCATGTCGAAAATCACATTTGTGCTGTTCCTATAGTCCTTGATATAATCCTCATTATAAAATTCATTATCCGGGTAAATCGCCTGTAATACCCCACTGCGGGTCAGTTCGATATCCTCCACGGTATAAATAGGATCCAGTCCGTCGTTCGCCAGTGCTTCATTATACTTTTCCATATAATCTCCGGCATCCAGGAATTCCGGCAGTGCCCGTGGCCGGGAAACGGAATGTTGTGCACTCACCCTGATCCTGTTCTTCCCTGGTATTCCCCGTTTTGTATTGATCAGTACCACCCCCTGGTCACCCATTGCTCCATAAAGTGCTTTTGAAACCGCATCCTTTAATACCACGATGGTCTCAATTTCCAGCATATTCAGGTTGTTGTAGTAGAAACCATCCTGGCGTACACCGTCAATAACAATTACTGCCTGACCAGTTCCCCAGGTATTGTAGGTATCAAAGAGACCGACAACCTTACCGTTGATCGCAGCACCAAGATCGGTCCTGGAATCTCTTAAAAATTCTTTTTGCGCATCGACGACCTCCACAGAACCTGTGATCCTGTCCTTGTCTGTTTCGTCGAAATAAAGATCAACCGTTTTAGTGTTCATACCAGAGCTGTCCTGCAGGGTGCCAACGGCCATTTCTCCCTGCATATCCTGGGCTGTAATTAGTCCTGACAATGAGGTGGTCATTATCAGACATGAAATTATTTTCTTTATATTCATAATGTTCATAATTTCTTACCAATAAGATTCAACAATTACCATCCGGGGTTTTGCTCCCAGGACTCCGCGTAAAAAACATCCTCATCCAGGAACGGCATCCAGTAGTGAGCGTCCTTGAATACAAAATTTCCGCTGTCAGGCGCTTTCAATCGCTCCACACTCTCATCATCAATGGGATTCGCAACATCTTTATTATCACCTTCCAGGTCAAACATCAGTACCTGAATGGGGGTTCCGTCTTTGTAATGCGCGATCTTCCACCTGCGAATATCGTACCAGTAGGATCCCTCGTATGCCAGTTCAACGGCACGTTCATTGCGGTAAAGAATTCTGAAAGGATCCTCGTTACCCACATAGGCATCCTCTTCAGATAGCGGGATGATGTAATTGTAATCTGCCAGGGTACTTGCGACATCCGGCATGTTAGCCCGCTCCCTGACAATGTTCACTGCATCTGCTGCAGTCATTGTTCCGCCTTCCGGAACAGCATTGTAATCACCCAGCAATTCGTAAGCTGCTTCGGCGTAGGTCAGGTATATATCTGCCAACCTGAGGTAGGGTGTGGCATACCCGTTGCCTATATAATCCGGATGATTCACACCATCGGCAAAGTACTTGCGCACAATAAAGCAATTGAAATCTTTTGCCCGCACCCCGGCAGCCTGGTTCACTACTTTGGTTCCCACGGTATCACCGTGCACATAAAATACCTTGTAAAAACGAGGATCACGATTTTCCCATCTCATTGTGGCATCCTTGTCGTATTCCTGCCTGTACCTTGTCCCGTCTGCCATCTCAAATTTATCTGCAAACTGGCAGTTCCCTTGTGCACTGTGCTGGTTCGTGAGATTAAAATCGCCATAGGAACGACCGGCAGTCTGACTCACTGCTACAGCTCCGAATGCATCTGTAGGTTTTTTCCACAGTACTTCGGGGGTACCCGGCTGGACACCTCCATCTGCAAGCACAAATATGCGTTGGTAATCCTCCCATTTGGTGAGTCCGTCAGCATCCACCGCCGGCATCCCGTCGGGTTGCCGGCCGATGATACTTTTTGCTTCATCGATCACTGTCTCGCAAGCAACAACACAGCGGGCAAGCAGATCATCATCATAGTCCTCAACGCCAGTCGAAAATTGATTGAACAGGGGACTTGCCGAGTGTTGTAAGGCCTTGGCCACATATCCGAGTGCAGCAACTTTGGTCGGACGTCCCCAGTTGATGATCGGATCAGGCCATACAGATGGCAACAGTTCTGCTGCAGTTTCCATATCGTCGATCACACGTTCAAACACCGCCTGGCAGTCATTGTAGGTGTTGCCATCTTTTTCATATGACCAGTGGCGCTCCATATAATCATATTCCGATCCACTGGGAATAACGGTATCCACATAAGGAATCGTTCCCCAGATGCGGACAAATTCATAATGCCAGAAGGCCCTGTAGAAAAGCGCCTGTCCTCTTAACCAATCCCGTTGTTGTGGGGTAGATTCAGCAGGTGCACCTTCTTCCAGTTTTGCAAGGCAGATATTGGCGATCCGCACTGCTTTCCACATATGGGAATACAGGCCGAAATTGGCTCCTTCGTGTGGAGATCCTTCATTATGTGGGAAAAAGATGGAATGGGCCTGCATCAACCCACCACCTGATCTTGCATACAGACCCAAATTTGCCTTGGTAACAGAGAATCCAGCATAAGCAACGGCTTCTCCGCCCAGTGCATGCACACGCCGGGCACCCCCGCGGGTATAATCCTTCATCATAACAGGTAACTGGTCCTGGAATCCCTGGAAGTCCCTGTAGGTCGAAAATATATCCTCCTCGGTCAAACCGGCTTCAAGTGGAATCTCCAGGTAGTCTTCACAGCCCGTGAATGAGATCACCAGGGCCAGTGTCAGTATCAAATATATTGCTTTGTTCTTCATTGCGTTAGTTTTTATCTTCTCTACATTTAGAATCGTAATCTCAGTCCGAAGTTATACTGCTTCTTCGTTGGATAGTTCTTGAGATCATGGTTCGCACCCACCCCGTCATCCGGCATGATGGACCACATCCAGAGGTTTCTCCCGTTCACATAAAACTGGATATTGGCAATTCCAATGGTGTTTGACCAATCCTCCGGCAGACTGTAGGCAACCTGCGCGGCCTGGATCCTTAAGAAAGATCCGTCGTACCGTTGGTAATGTCCAGTGGGCGCCCACTTCGATCCCCTGCTGATGGCCGGGTAATTCGGATCGACCCTGTTGTATGTCCATGACCTGTCTAACAGGTAGTCTGGAATGAAGGCCCGTTCAAAATTGAATTTAGAATCGCTGATTCTGCGCGTTACGTTATATGCGCCAACGAATTGAATGGAAAATTGAAACCCCCTGTAATCCGCCCCGAGTGACATACCATAGTTGTTCTGCGGATAAACGGGATAACCGTAGGGAACAACATCATCTGCACTTTCGTACTGTCCATCCGCATCAAAATCTATCATGGCCACATCGCCCGGCATCCGCTGGTCATTCTGGCCGCCGGTTGAAGATCCGGGTGTCGAGTACAGGTCATCCCAGCTGTTGATGATTCCGGATGCCACTGAAGTGCGGGTCTGGTTGAGAGGAAATCCTGCCTGTGCCCTGTAAGAGGGTGTTAGTGGAGGATCCTCTTTGAATATGACTTCACTCCTCGCAACTGACCAGTGTGCTTTGGCCCAGTAATTCAAAATATTTGAGATAGAATTCCTGAAGGTTACCTCGAACTCCATTCCGCGTGATTTGGCCTCACCGAGGTTGGCGGCAGCAAAAGCAGGAACACCGCTGATAAAAGGCACGTTTCGCTGGTTTGCTGCAATAAGCATATCATACCGGTATTCATCCCAGAGATCAACTGACATGGAGATCCTGTTATTAAGAAAACCTATGTCCAGACCGAGATTTTGCTTTCTTGCAGTTTCCCAACGCAGGTCGGGATTCCCGGGGGTTCCTTCTGAAGTGCGTATGTAGCCGTCATACGTAGAGTAGGGATAACCGAAACGTGATTCCTCGATCGTGCTCGGCCTGTTGATTCCAATATCGGGAATCGCGTTGGAAAACAGCTCCCAGACTGTAAAATAAGGCCATTGTCCCCCGGCATTGACGCGGTCGTTACCGACCAGTCCCCAGGAATACCTGATTTTCAATCGCTCGAGCCAATCAATGGACGCATCCTGCATGAATGGCTCGTTGGTGATCATCCAGCTACCTCCCACGGATGGGAACAGGTCAAATTTGTACCCGGGACCGAATTTTTCTGATCCGTTGTAAGCGCCGTTCACTTCGAGGAAATAGCGCCTGTCATAGTTATAAGTAACACGCCCGACCCAGTCTTCGCGCTTACCGGGCCAGTTACTGCCGCGCACTTCTTCCTGTCGGCTGAAGACTGCAGTTCCCGTCACATCATGAGCACCAAACGTACGTGCATAATTCAACCGGGCCTCATAATAAAGATTGCGTCGTGTGGCACCGGCTCTGCCGCTGGGTGCATCATAATTGGTAGGCTGCTCGATCCAGCCAAAGCCTGCACCGGTAGCACCTCCGCTACCGACATCCCAGATGGTAGTGGGGAATGCCATATTCGCTGTATCACCATTGGCCAGGCGATAGATATCTGCCTCTTCATCATAATATCCGCCATTTAAATAAAAGTCTTCTGAAATGGTCTTTGTAAGCATACCATCGTCCCTGACCTCCAGGCCTGTTGCTTCAAACCTGTTATCGTATGCTAATTTTGCCGAAAACTTTAATCCCTGTGTAATGAACTTAAGGTCCTGTTCCAGCGTATAATCCATGTTCAGGGTCGTGGTGTTATTGGCTTGAAGACCGCTGGTGTTCATCCTGTATAAAGGATTAAACGCGTTTATGTCATTATTATAGGCTCCGTAGACTCCATCTTCATATATAGGAACCATGGCATTCGGAGGGTATGCACTGATGGCGTCATAAATACTGTTGAGCCGGTACCCCGGCATGGAATTCTGAAAGGTCTGAATCCCGTAAACATTCACTTTCAGATTGGTTGTGCTGGTCAGTTCTACATCAAAATTGGTCCGGATATTGATCCGGTCGTAGCTGTAACCAGGCTTGTATCCCCTGCCGATGTCCTGACCATTAAACAGGTCTCCCACATGATTATAGCCGGCGTTGGCGAAGTACTTAAGTCGGTCTGTTCCTCCGCGCACACTTCCATTCAGGCGGTACGACTGGGAAAAATCTTGAAAAATGAGATCCAGCCAGTCAACATTGGGATAGGCATACGGATAGGTGTTGTCGCGATAGTATCCAATCACTTCGTCTGGATAATAATAATTCAGACCGGCAGTTCCATCAATTCGCCTGGTACGTTCCACGGCATAATTAAAGGCATCAACCGCATCCACCAGGCTGGCGGGTTGAACGATCTTGCTCCATG
>CAZOXI010000262.1:0-4973 GCA_964583445.1 uncultured Bacteroidaceae bacterium
TGAAGAGCTTTTCCTCTATTCTGAAGTGGGTCTCGAATATGCTGTTATGGCCACATATCAAAAAGACGGTAAATCTATCTTCGTGGTAGATGCCGACAAGATGCGCGTGGTGAATGGCGAGGGCGAGTGTTATCCGCCCTGCTATTATATTCGGGGCGGTACGCTGGATCTGACGCTGAAGTGAGTTAGGTACATGGATGCTGAACCATGATAATTTGCGGATCCTGGTCATTGTCTAGCCTGTAATACAGATTTTACTCAAGGCGAAAAAAGAGCATTTGATGCTGTGATCAGGATCCCCTGGTACGGGCTACCCTGATCTTCCCGGAATAAAGGATCTTTCCGCCGGAATCCCTGAGACGTAACAAATAGATGCCTTCGCTGTCAAAGATCTCCCCTGCCCTGAAGGTTGCTTGATTACCTGTAATTATGCCGTGGTACAAGATGCGTCCCTGCAGGTCATGAAAGGAAATAGTTGTTGATTGACGGATTGCATCCGGGATACGAATGGTAAATTCATTCGTCGCGGGATTGGGGTAGATCCGGAATATTTCCGGCTCATCCATATCAAGGGAAAGCACATTCCAGTAGAAAGAACCCGCTATGCTGTTGTTATCCGGCACACTGTCAGGATCCGCAACAAAAAGGTACTCATGCCAGCCTTCCTCCACTTGCATACCGGCATCGACCAGGGGAACTGATATTTGCCCGGCTTCCCCGGGTGCAAGCATCAGGTCAATTGAATCACGATCCACACTTTCATCAAGATAGAGGTGATAATATAACATCTCTGAATGTGTATTTCCTTTGTTTTCAATTTCAAGCTGCAGATTGACAGATGCTGAAGTACTGTCCAGGCCCAGTCTGCTCACAGCAATATCCGGGTACATGTAATGTGATGCTTGCCAGTACAATGTGTCATTCCCCGGGTATTCATCCCCATCCAGTTGCACCACGGCAAGAAAGGTATATTTGCCAAACCCCGACAGATCAATTGCTGTGGGCAATTGAAGTGCTTTTTGCTGTGCAGGCAATAAAACTTCATCAAATGCAACTTCCGACCAATCACCATCCCCGCAGCTATAGCCAATGGTAAACCCATTAATGGTATCCTTTCCTGTATTGATTACCAGGATACGCATATATTCCTCTGATCCAAGCGACCGGCTGTCCATGGGATGGAGTGGCCTCAAAATGCCGATATCCTTCGTGCTGAAGGCCGTGGCAGGAAACAGCACATCATCGATCCATGCCGCATCTTCCCCCCTGGTCGTGTTACTGTCCTTGTCATAACGCCATTCAAGCGTATGCTGTCCGGTATCGATTGGGAAATCAGCCTGCAGCCAGCCGGTATGCCCCGACCATTTTTTTAACATCAGGTCATCGATATAAAACTTCAGGTAATCATAGCCTGCTTCAGAAGAAACCTTATATCTGAAACTGAGGGTATCGGGTTGCAGTACATTCAATTGAATTTTCACAGACGTTGACTGGCTATGCGAAATTTTTCCAGACCTCAGGGCATATGGGCCTCCGCTGAAATTGACAGAATCTGCAACCCATTCAACGGAACCGTTTAACCATTTGAACCTGGAGAGGTCACCCGAGGAAAAATCCTCAAGGTGGCTGCCGACAGCGAATGTCACCGTATCGCTTGCGCTATATCTCAGATCATTGGAAAAAAATGGAAGCCGTGTTTTTATATTAGTATTTTTCCCATCCTTCAATGTCGCTTTTATATGAAATGATTTCGTGCTACCTGGCGAAATAAATCCGAATGAAACCTGCTGAAAGCTATCGAACAAGGCCACCGTACCCTCTGTTGGTTGAACAATTATCGAATCTGACCGGTAACTCCCGTCATTCCGGATGTCCCATGAGAAAAGGAGTTGCTCACCCGGATCCGGGATCCCATTACCATTCCCATAAGGCCGGTCGTCCCAGCTGACACCTGAAGAAGTGAGTATGGGTGCATGGTTCAATTCCCTGATATACATTTCAACCCGATCCTTTACATCCGTCCGTGAAACTGCCATTGTAAAGGATGTTCCGTCAATGGGAGCTCCATTCATAGCGATCCTGAACGCACCCTCCAGGGTTATTGTTTCGCCAGGTTGCACCGCACCTATGTTCGTTTCCGGTTCCAGGATCACGACAAATTCATCCGCACATTCCAGTCTCAGGCTACCCGGCTGCGTAGCACTGTCGCCACTGTTTAATAGTTGCAGGTCCAGGGAGAACCTTTCACCGGGGGAGATCATTTCATCCCCGGCTACAGATTCGTTTGCAATCCGGTGGCCAGCAAGTTCAAGGTATCCATTCTGCGTGGATCCACGCACGAGGGTATCAATGTAGGGCTGTCGTAAATCGCCCGTTACGACCAGTACCAGAGAATCAGAATCTCCGGTTTCGGGAAGTTGGAGGTATACCTGGCCAAACTTATCCGCATGTGCTGCCTGCAGCAATTGCCCGCCGGAGGAGATGGCAACGTAGTCGTACGCCGATGCTTTTACACTTAAATGTGTGGCATTGGCGGGAAGTGTAGCAGGATGAATCACTTCTTCCTGATCCGGTGAAGTGAACCAGGGAACAAGACTGGGATCGCCCATGAGCTGGTAGATCTCCCAGTAATATTTCTTTCTCGCAGAGGTGCTTTGCTGTACCGTCATGTTCCCTGCGAAGATCATTTCACCCAGGCTGGGAGACCAATCCTCCAGTGGTTCATTTCCGAGGTGGAACAATTTGTCATAATAGCCATACGACGTGGTTTCATACAAAGGATCGGATGAAAACGGACCGACACCTACCGCCCAGTAGTAATCCTCATCCCAGTATGAATCGTTGGTGCAACCGATATAGCCTATGGCACCCCGGTTTTCCAGCTTAAGGATCGCCTCTGCAAAGCAGTCCCGTGAGGTCAGATTGAACTGGTTGGTACTGCAACCATTGCCGATCATCAATCCGAAACGGTACTGGTTTTCCATCTCCCCGATGTTTTCCATTCTGAAGCTTGGATCCCTCCATCCATAATATTCTCCATGACCGGTATAATTTACGAGGGCCGCACCCAGCGAGATCTCCTGCCGGACCTCGGCATCAAGCGAGGCTGCCTCGGGATGCAGATACACCTTTGCTTCGATGCCGTTACTTTCATTAAAATAATACCTGGCGGCATAATTGATCTGTCCATTCCCGTGGACCGAGGCCCACGAGACATCATACCCGGCAATCAGGATGGTCCTGTCCAGGAAGGATGGATCGGGAAATGCATATTTTTCATACATCAGTATCTTGTCGATCACATGGGTCAGCTGGCTATCATTTTTCACAGATATACGTCCGTGGAACATTTCAGGAAGGTAATCGCCCGGACCATCGAAGGTAGTATAATACAGGTCTGTAACCTGGCCACTCGTTTGGGATACTGGCACATGCTCCACGTCTCCCGCGATCAGCAAATAGGAAGGCGGGGCCATTCCCGCGGGCGGGTTGTGGTAGAGGTCAGACATGTATTCCCTGATGGATGCTGCAGAGTTGCCAACATTTGCATCTGCTGTATAGGCTTCAATTATTCTGAACCCCTTGAGTCGTTTCCATTCTATAAGCGGCTGCAATGCTTCCCTGAAAATCGTATCTGACAGGATCACCATGGTTACCGGTTCATCCTGTACGATCCGTTTTAGTTCACCGGGATCGTCATCCATAACCACCCGCGACATGGTTCTTCTGAAATGAGGAGACCTCAACCGGCTTCCCGTACCGGAAAAACGCTCCGGGACCAATGAGAATGCAATGGTCTGATATACTGTTAATTGCTTTTGCAGCGGATCATACCTGAACGGAGCCAGCTCCACCCTTGCAATCGACACTCCTCTCATGCGTCCCTCGCTGAGGATCCGAACCACGGGTGGTGCTCCCCGTCCGGAAGCAAGATAACCAGGTGAAATATGCACTGCAGTATCCTCTTGAACAGGCTGATCCTTCCTCTGAGAGGGCTGAACCGGCATGATCCACCCGGTGGAGAATGTTTTTTCAAGGTCGATAACCGTGGAATCCAGGGAAGTGATGATCAGCCGATACCCGTTCGCTGTATCTGCTTCTACCAGCCGTGAGAAAACCGGCAGTCCTGGCATTCCTGTTTCCCCTGCAACAAAAGCACCGGGCAACGACAGGCGCAGGAAAGTATTTTCTCTTCCCATCACAGCATCCACATTTAAATGAGAGATCCCGATATGTCCCGAGATGCTGCCCTTTGAGACTGACAGGTCAAAAGCTGCCTGCTGCCCCGGCAGTGCAACCTTCGATTGGGCATTCAACAGTCCAACTGTGACGATCAGCCAGCCCACGATAAGCAACGATATCCATCTGTTCATCATACGCATAATTTCCTCACAGGTGCAAAATTACCCAAATATAGTATAACATCTGACATATATTTAAAACCCCCAACAGGAGAGATGGTTGCCTCTCTTCAAAATTAATTTTAAAATATTCGTGAGTTCGCCATATTTTCAATATTTTAGAATGCTCAAAGTTCCCATGTATAATGAATAGAATAAAGGGGTTATTTTTGATATTTCTCTCCCTCAACTGCCATGTGCATGGACAGGTCAACCGCTATGGTCAGGCAGAGGTTGTGAACTACCCTGCTGAAATCACCAATGGAAGTGAGCAGAACTGGGCCATCACGCAGGATAACAGGGGCGTGCTTTATGTGGGAAATGACGATGAAGGTGTCCTTGAGTACGATGGAAGCGAATGGAGGAACATCCCCATTCCCAATGAAAGCATTGTCAGGTCACTCGCCTGTTCTGATGACGGCACTGTTTATGTGGGGGCCGTATCTGAAATCGGGTTTCTTGCCCCGGATGAAAATGGTGATATGCAATACCGCTCCCTCATTCACCATCTCGACAGTGCAGGGCGCCGGTTCTTTCATGTGTGGAAAACATATTGCGCCGATGGCACAGTCT
>CAZOXI010000262.1:4983-5382 GCA_964583445.1 uncultured Bacteroidaceae bacterium
ATCGGAGGTCAACCTGTATATTTACTATCCGGAGCACGATAGTCTCAGGTACATTAAAAACGAGGACAACGTACTTTTCGGGTTTTATGAAAATGATCGTTTCTATACGGGCGATTTTTCACTGGGACTGCTGGAGCTCAAGGGTGATTCAACCTATGTAGCGGCAAAGAATGGTGACTTTTACAGGTTAAAGAATATTTTCGGACTCACATCTTATGATGAAGAACAGTTGCTGATCGGGGTCTATTACCAGGATGAAGCGCGTTCAGAACTCAGCCTCTATCACACTGAAACAGGAGAAATCGACTTCTTTGGATCGCCTGCTGCACTTGAATATTTAAGTGAAAATTACCTGACCAATCTGCTGAAACTGACGAATGGTTCGTTTGCTGCTTCAAC
>CAZOXI010000263.1:0-5360 GCA_964583445.1 uncultured Bacteroidaceae bacterium
AAGGATTATGGCATGGAAGGAATTGCCTTCAGGGGGCCGGAGTACAGGGAGATGGAAATCATTGAGGAGGGTAAAATCAAACTTTCCTTTGACCATATAGAAACCGGACTTTATTTTGATGACGACAGCTCCAACGGATTCGAGATCGCCGGGGCGGATCGCAGCTTTGTTCCCGCTGAAGTCACCATTAACAGGGATCGTACACTTACAGTCTGGTCAGACCAGGTACCCGAACCGGTAGCAGTAAGGTACGCTTTTAAAAATTGTATCGACGGGACACTTTTCAATACATTCGGTTTGCCTGCTTCTTCATTCAGAACCGATGACTGGGAATAATATGGGAGAATAATAGGCTACCCGGGGACAGATAACAGCGCAGGGACAGATAGTTGCCCAGGTACAGATAACAGCGCAGGAATAAGAAGCAGCGCAGGGACAGGAAACAA
Source organism: uncultured Bacteroidaceae bacterium (assembly GCA_964583445.1). Lineage (GTDB taxonomy): Bacteria > Bacteroidota > Bacteroidia > Bacteroidales > M55B112. The sequence continues at coordinate 447 of CAZOXI010000263.1, forward strand.
CCGGAATTCGCATCAATCAGGGGGGAGTCTTTTCCACACCTCCACACTTGTTCTCCGGTCATGATGACTTCAATGTCTGAACCATCAAATCCGAAATACTCCGGCATGGCTGTTCCTGAACAGATTCTCATGTATTTGTAATACAGATATTTAATGTCCTGCTATTTCAGAATGTAACCAGGGTTTCGATCCCTGACCCTGCGTCGAACAGCGACTTATCCTGTCCTATGCTGCCATTGGCACGATATTGTTACCATTTGCTGCAGCCGGTTCCGCAACAACACCCCATGGATGCCCGGGCAAAATATAAATGAAGCAGCACATGAGAACGTACAGGCACAATATCCCTGATAGTGGTAAACCCAGGATCGTTATTATTGGCGGGGGATTCGGCGGTCTGAACTTTTTGAAGGGGCTCAGGGACAAAGACTACCAGGTCGTGCTGTTCGACCGCTACAATTACCATACTTTTCAGCCACTGCTCTACCAGGTAGCCACTGCAGGACTGGAGCCAGACTCCATTGCAGGGCCACTCCGCAAAATGATCCGTAAAAAGGAAGACTGGCATTTCAGGATGTTGCGCGTAGACCGGATTGACGCTAAAGACCACGAGATTCATACCGTAGCGGGAAGTTTGCACTACGATTACCTGGTGATCGCTACCGGATCGAAAATGAATTACTTTAATAATGACAGCATTGCAAGGAATGCTTATCCCCTTAAACAGGTAACCCATGCACTGGACCTGCGGCATACGATCTTTCAGCAGTTTGAAAAGCTCGAAATACTGGCAAAGAAAAAAGGAAAAAGCCGCGAAAATCTCAATTTTGTAGTGGTAGGTGCGGGTCCGACCGGGGTAGAGATCTGCGGCGCGCTGTCTGAACTGAAAAAGCATGTACTTCCCAAAGATTATCCTGAACTGGATATCGGCTGCATGCAGATCTACCTCGTGGAAGGGCTTAGCCAGGTCCTGCCGGCCATGTCGGAGGCATCGGGAAAAAAAGCGCAGCAGTACCTTGAACGCTTTGGTGTGAATGTCATTCTTAACTGTATGACAGAGTCATATGATGGAAAGGTCGTAGCACTGAGCAACGGAGAAAAGATCGCCGCCAACACCCTGGTCTGGGCAGCAGGCGTGCAACCAAATCTTCCCCGCGGCTTCTCCGGCGAATACATCGGCAAGGGTGGACTGCGCGTCAATAAATACAACCAGGTCAGCAGTGAGGATGGCACATCGATCCTTGAAAATGTTTTTGCCATCGGCGATGTCGCATTCATGCAGACCGAAAAATATGAGCAGGGTCTGCCAGGACTGGCGCCGGTTGCCATTCAGCAAGGAAAACACCTGGCAAAAAATATGAAAAGAAACGCCAGGGGAAAAGCATTGAAACCATTCAATTATGTGAATAAAGGAGTGATGGCCACGATCGGCCGGAACAAGGCAGTGGCAGATCTTCCGATGAACATCAGGTTCAGCGGTCTTGCCGGCTGGACCACATGGATGCTGGTGCACCTCCTCTACCTTGTAGGTTTCCGGAACAAAACCATCGTGTTTACCAACTGGTTTTGGAATTATGTGACCTACGACCGGGGCATCCGCCTGATCATCCGTCCATCGCCAAAAAGCAGGGACCTGATCAGCAGGGAGCTGACAAACGAAATGAAAACGGACAATGAGTGAAGTTAAGGCAAGCGAATGTCGGGGCAATATATACAGCAACCAAAAGAATTTAGTTAGAAAAGGATACGCTTTCAGAACACGATAGCTCTGGAAAAAATTTGAACAGGATACAGTTATGGATAAGACAGCTCTGGAAAAAATTTGAACAGGATACAGTTATAGATAAGATAGATTTGGAAAAAATTTAAACAGGATACAGTTATGGATAAGATGAATGTCACACAGAAACTAATCAGTGATCATCTCACCGGGGGAATCATGGAACCTGGGAAAGAGATCGGTCTGAAAATCGATCATGTGCTGCAGCAGGATGCCACGGGTACACTGATTATGTTGCAGCTGGAAAACATCGGTATCGACAAGGTGTCGGCAGAAGTGGCCGTCCAGTATGTCGACCACAACCTATTGCAAGCGGACCACCGGAATGCCGATGACCACCTCTTCCTCCAGTCTGCCGCGAAAAAATTCGGATACTGGTACAGTCGTCCGGGCAACGGGATCAGCCACGTAGTGCATATGGAACGTTTTGGGGTGCCGGGAAAATCCATGCTGGGATCCGACAGTCATACCTGCTCGGCAGGCAGCATGGGAATGCTGGCCATGGGTGCCGGCGGACTGGATGTCACTGCAGCAGCAACCGGTGATCCTGCCTATATCAAAATGCCACAAGTCATGGGAGTAAAACTTACCGGGAAACTCAGTAACTGGGTAAGTGCCAAGGATGTGATCCTGGAGATGCTGCGTCGTCACGATGTAAAAGGCGGCATCGGAAAAATTATAGAATACTATGGTCCCGGTATAAAAGAACTCAGTGCCTGGGACCGCCACGTGATTGCCAACATGGGCGCCGAACTGGGTGCCACGACCACCGTTTTTCCCTCCGATGAGATCACAAAGAAATTCATGGAGCAGGAAGAGCGTGAAGCAGACTGGAAAGAAATCGTTGCAGATGAAGGGGCCCAATATGACATCGATGAGCACATCGCGCTCGATGAACTTGAGCCACTGATCGCCACACCCAGCAGTCCGGGTAACGTGGTCCATGTAAAAGAGGTCGAAGGAAAAAAGATCTCCCAGGTGGTGATCGGTTCCTCTGCAAATCCGGGCCTCCGCGATTTCTGGATCGTCAGCCAGGTGGTAAAGGACAAAACGATCCCTGCCGACGTGTCGCTCGACATTAACCCGTCTTCGCGCCAGAAAATCGGTGACCTGGGAAAAATGGGAGCCATCAATGACCTTATGAGTGCCGGCGCCAGGTTTCACCAGACCGGCTGTATGGGGTGCATCGGAATGGGACAGGCGCCCTCTTCAGGAAGCATCAGCCTGCGGACCATGCCCAGGAACTTCCCGGGCAGGTCAGGAACGGAAGATGACCAGGTATACCTGTGCAGCCCTGAAACAGCAGCCGTTTCCGCCCTCCAGGGAAGGATTACGGATCCGCGTTCCATGGCGGATATTCTTGAATACCCGGAATATGAAGAACCCAAAAAAAGCACCATCAATACGATGATGCTGATCCCCCCGGCCAAAGAAGCGGAAGAGGTGGAGCTGGTGAAGGGTCCGAATATTAAATCAATACCTGATTTCGAAGCATTGCAGGATTCATTCGATGCACCGGCCATCCTCAAGCTGGATGACAATATCTCCACGGATGAGATATTAAAGGCCGGCGCCGTGGTGCTGCCATTGAGAAGTAACATCGAAGAAATCAGTAAATACACTTACCATGCGGTGAGTAAAGACTTTTACGACATGGCCCTGCACGCAAAAGATTCTATGGGCGGACACGTGGTGGTCGCAGGAGAGAACTACGCACAGGGATCAAGCCGTGAGCATGCTGCCATTGCGCCGCGTTACCTTGGCCAGGTGGCAGTGATTGCAAAAAGCTACGCGCGGATTGGGTTCCAGAATATGGTCAACTATGGCATTATTCCTTTCCAGTTTGAGCGGTCAGAGGATTATGACACCATTGAGAAAAGGAATATCCTGGTATTCAGCAATGTGATCAGTTCCATTAAAAACGACGAGTCGGTACATGTCACCAACCGGTCCACCAACAAAAGCTTCAAGGTCAGATGTTCGCTTACCGCAAGACAAAAGAAAGTGTTGCTGGAAGGTGGATTATTACGCTTGCTCAAAACATCAGAATCATAAATGCAAAACACCACAAAAAGGACCAGGTCCTGAAATCACATGGAAAAAGAAAAACACTACACGCAACCTCTTGAACAATTATATAAAAACTTCAGTTCTTCCGCTGATGGGCTGAACGATACAGAGGTCCGTAAAAACCGGGAGAAATATGGCTCCAACGACCTGCAGTCGCATGAAAAGAAAAGCGTTTGGCAATTATTGTGGTCACAGGTAAACAACCCGGTGATCTACCTCCTGCTGGCAGCATGCGTCATCTCGGTAATATTCAACGATTATCCCGAGGCAATTGCCATTTTTATCGTGATCATCCTCAATACCGTCATCGGATTCTGGATGGAATACCGTGCACAAACCTCCATGGAGGCGTTGAAAGAGATGGACCCGTTGCATGCACGGGCGAAAAGGAACGGCGAAACGATCGAACTGGGTGCACCGGACCTGGTACCCGGGGATGTCATCCTCCTTGAATCAGGTGACATTGTGCCAGCTGATGCACGCATCATTTCAGCAAAAGAGCTCAACGCAGATGAATCGATGCTGACTGGTGAATCCGTCCCGGTTGAGAAACGACCGGGCCAGCTTCCCGGTAAAACGCAGGTGGCCGACCGGGAAAATATGTTGTTCAAGGGTACCGCCATCACCACCGGGAAGGCTGAAGCCCTGGTGGTGGCCGTCGGAATGGATTCAGAACTGGGGCAAATCTCCGATATGGTCAAAGAGGCCACCAAAGATGAGATCCCACTGAACCGGAAACTGGGACATCTTTCCCGGCGGCTGATCTGGCTGATACTCGGACTCTCAGTGACCTTCTTTGTGTCCGGATGGATCGCGGGTAAGGATATCTATCCCCTGTTGCAAACCGCTATCGCCTGGACCGTGGCAGCTATCCCGGAAGGACTTGCCATCGTCGCGAGTCTCTCCCTGGCACGCGGTATGTTGCGCCTCTCCAGGCAGAATGTGATCATCAGGAAGCTGGCAGCAATTGAAACACTGGGATCCACAACCATGATCCTCACTGACAAGACCGGGACACTTACCAGGAATAAGCTCACGGCAATTGTGCTGGACACCTCCTCCGG
>CAZOXI010000264.1:0-5357 GCA_964583445.1 uncultured Bacteroidaceae bacterium
TAACTCCAAAATTTGTTTATCGCTCCCGGCTGAATTACACTTGGATTTTTTTGTTTTATTAGCTTTTAAAATAAACTATAAAATTTAATATATCAACATAAATACATTTAAAAACAATTATAAAGTTGCATATTAGTAAAATATAGCATAAATTTATACCGTTCGGAATTTACATATGACATCACATCGAGAGGTTGAAGTATTCTTGAAGAAATTAAAGGTGAAAATGGAGATTTTTGGCATCTTGTTTCTGGATGACCGCGGCAAGAACCAACAAACATTGCACGATTTGGAAATTTCACCTTCCAAACGCAAAGAGATTATTGGTTCATTAGAGGTCGAAGATTATTCACAAGGACCTTTAGATGAAAAAATGCATGGTATATTGCCTATGTGGGTTTTTGGTAAGCACGTAAGGAAGAAAGAAGTCTACATCAAAGTAAGTATGGGGAGTGAAAACAAAGGAACAGTTTGTATTTCATTTCACATTGCAGAGTACCCTATGAAATATCCATTTAAAAAATGACCATCATGAAAAGTCCATTTACAGGTAAAGAAATGAGCGTAGTCAAAGAGAGGAGAACAATGCGTTTTCGTAAAGACGAATTCACGGTGTTATTTCATTCATATAGGTGCCAGGATACTGGTGAGCAATTTGAGGATGATACATTTGCTCAGTTGAATTACAATCAATTAGTAAATCAATACAGGGTAAAGTACAACATTCCATTTCCTGAGCAAATAATCTCAATTCGTAATAAATATAATTTATCAGCCGCAAAAATGTCTGAGATATTAGGTTTTGGCACGAATGGTTACCGTCAATACGAAGGAGGTGAAGTACCAAACCAGTCAAATGCCAAATTAATTCAGCTAGCTGATGATCCACATGAGTTTAAAAAGCTGGTAAATTACTGCACAACAATCGATCAGAAATTTTTGGATAAAACTCAAAAGACAATTGACAACGTACTGGAAGAGAAAAAGAAGCACAAATTTGAAAAACAATTAGAGAATTATTTTTTTGGCACATGTCTTCCCAATAGTATGACAGGCTTTAAGACACCTGATTTCAGGAAATTTTCTGAAATGGTTGTTTTTTTTACTCATAAACTTGAGCCGTGGAAAACCAAGTTGAATAAGCTATTATTTTATGCTGATTTTGGTTTATACAAGCAATCGGGATTTTCAATGAGTGGTGTTCAATATCGTGCCATTCCCATGGGGCCCGTGCCTAATAATTTCAACAGTATTTTTGAATACCTGGTCAATAGAGGTGTACTGGATATTTATTATACTAATTTTCCAGATGGTGGTACAGGAGAACAAATTAAGCCAGATCCAAACAAAACTTTTGACAAGGAATTATTTAACGATACCGAAATAGAAATATTGGAATCGGTTGCAGAAAGGTTTAAAAAAACATCAACCAATGAAATAATTGAAATCAGTCACAATGAAAAGGCATGGATTGAGAATAATGCAGAAAGAAAGTTGATTGATTATAATTTCAGTTTTGACCTAAATATACATCTTTAAATGAGTGATTTCAGGATTACCTGATAAAATGTCCGCTGATCGATTCGTAATTGTAGACCTTGTCGATCACTTCTGCGAAATGTTCCGCCACGGAAATGACTTTAATCTTTTCACTTTGTTTCTGCAGCGGGATGGTGTCGGTGACGATCACTTCATCGATGGGTGATTCTTCGATCCGCTCATAGGCGGGTCCGGACAGCACCGGGTGGGATGCGACCACGCGCACACTCCTGGCACCTTCGCTTTTCATCATGCTGGCAGCAAAGGTGATGGTGCCTGCGGTATCCACCATGTCATCGACGATCACCACGTTCTTGTCTTTGATGTCCCCGATCGCCTTGATCTCTTCCACCACGTTGGGCTTCTTACGCAGCTTGTAGCAGATCACCATGCTGGCATTCAGGAACCTGGAATAGGCGTTGGCACGCTTCGTTCCGCCCATATCCGGGGCTGCGACAGCCAGATTGGGAAGGTCGAGTGCTTTAATATACGGGACAAACAGTGAAGAGGCATAGAGGTGATCCACCGGGACATCAAAAAAACCCTGCAGCTGGTCAGCATGCAGGTCCATGGTCATGATCCGGTCCACCCCGGCAGCGGTCAGCAGGTTGGCCACCAGCTTGGCGCCGATGGATGCCCTCGGCCGGTCTTTCCTGTCCTGCCTGGCGAACCCGAAATAGGGGATCACCGCCACCACTTTGTATGCCGATGCGCGTTTGGCTGCATCGATCATCATCAGCAGTTCGATCAGGTTGTCCCCGGGAGGAAAGGTCGACTGGATAATAAACACGGTGTGTCCGCGGACACTCTCATCGTATGCTGGCTGAAATTCGCCGTCGCTGAACTGGTAGATACTGGTGCGGCCAAGGTCCTGGCCAAAGCTCGTGGCAATCTTCTCCGCGAGATACATCGAAGCCCTTCCGGAGAAGAATTTAATCGGCGGTTTAATACTCATCGTACTACGCTGCTAAAAGTAGGTTAGTCAATCGCACACAAAAGTAAGAATATTTATTATTCTGCACCCCTCAACCCCGGACAAATATATTTCAGTGGTGCAAAGAAATTCGGTATATATACTAAATGGAGGTATAATTAAAAAACAAAGCACTGATGATAATGGATATGGATAAGTTATCAGAAAGAATTTCATCTTTCAGAAGAACTTTTTTTCATTCTATTCCATTAACAATCGTAAATATGCTCACCTGTTTCTTGACTAAAAACTATCCTCATAAGCCGTGATGACAAGTTTTCATATTGCTTTTGGTGATAATATGCAAATATCTTGAAAAAAATTTGACGTAAAATCTTATTTGTTATTTAAAATCAATTAATGAAAGTATCTATACTTCATTTATTTAGATAAGTATATTATTTAGAATTGTATCTTTTTTTGATGATTATTCAAGTTAATTTTGATACCATTTTAACGAGTTACGTTCGTTGGTTAATTTCATATGTTCATACGTATATGTGCATTCTTCAATAAATAAGTCTGAGGATTTAAGTTTTTTCTGACATTTTCTATTCATTTTTTTATACCTCAGAAAATCAAGTCATTACATGGTTTTTACCTATTGATTCTGTCATTTTTTTAACAGTATTTTAACGGAAGAATTCCCCTCCTTAATCAAATTAAACAATCGATTGCCAAATTATCCTTTTGTGTTTTAATATATTTATTAGCTGACTATTAGGGTATTAGCTAGTTGCATATTGCATTTTTTAATAATTCATCAATTTGGATATTATGAAATTCCTGAATCGGCTCACGCGAAAAAATTATCTTGTCTCTTTCATGATTGCCTTTGGAATCATTTTTTTTATTTCCGCTAATGCACAGGTAAAGAAAATTCCTCCCGAAACAATCAGTTACCTAAAGAAAAAAGAAGGTGTTTTTTTAGAAAACAAGAATTATAATGTAGTGATCCAGGGGAAAGGTACCGGCTTGCGGTCCCCCTCTGAAGCACAATGGCAGAAAATTCAGTCAGAGGGCCGCATGCTAATATCTTATGCAACCAAGGATGGTGCCCCTGCAAGTTTTGACAATTCCGAATTCCCCTGGTTCCCTCCCATAGGTAATCAAGGTGCAGAAGGCTCCTGCGTGGCATGGGCAACTGGTTATTATCTTAAAACCTTTCAGGAAGCACATGAACATAATTGGGATCTGTCCGGTGAAACCTGGGTTTCCAATAAACCAACCGAATCAGGGCAGGACAAAATCTTCAGTCCTGATTTTATTTATCACCAGATAAATGGTGGAGTAGATAATGGAGCATATTATTTTGATGCAATGTATTTGATGGAGCACATCGGGTGCGCTTCATGGGCTAACATGCCCTATAGTGATATAGACCACACAAGCTGGCCGGGTATTGATGCCTGGAGAGAAGCTCCGCTATTCAGATCAGCAACAGGTTACACATTCATGTATACAAGGCTGGATTCCGAACTGGAGAATCTGAAGCAAATGCTCTCCGATACCAACCTCGTGGTGATCAGCATCGATGCAAATAGATACAGCAATTTATCTGCGAATGATTTATGGACTGATGATAGTTATAACACAAATACGACTAATCATGCAAATACCATAGTAGGATATGATGACAATTATGGTCCGTATATAGAAAACGGTGTGACACGCTATGGTGCATTCAAGGTGGCTAATTCCTGGGGAACAGGTGGATGGGAGAATGTGACAGATGGTTTTTATTACATCTCTTATGAATGCATGAAAAATGATGTAGAGTATGTTACATATTTTGAAAATCTTCTCAACTATGAACCTCAAATGCTTGCCGTATACAATATCAGTCATGTGAGACGTGGTGATTGCGGGATCTCTTTCGGAATTGGACCTGTAGATGCTCCATACATGACAAAGCATTTTAATGAGGAACAAAATCTTGGTGGAGGGAATCACCCCTTTCCGGCGAATGACATGGCCCTGGATATTACTGAATTTCAACCGTTTTTCACAGGAGTTTCAGATATTCTTTATGAAAAAGTATACGATTCCGGTCCATACGGGGGCGAGATGAATCTATTTTCAGTTGAAATTTATGAAGATTATCATTCGGCGATCCCTGTTGAAACACATAATGCAAAGGGACTGCCTGTTGCAACAGAATATCTGACAGATGTTGTTGCGGTCATTCAAACAGATACAGGAAATGCGGAAATAAGTATTTCTCCATTATCCTTTTCAATGTCACTTCTTTCGAATACAGATACGACCCAGGGACTTGCAATAATCAATATTGGTAATGGCATTTTGAATATTGACCTAGCAGTCAGTGGGTTTAATAATTCGGAAACGGGCTGGATAAATGTAACTCCGCAAATGTTCTCTGTTGATCCTGGAAATTCATACACTGCAGATATTCATCTGGATGCGACTGGATTATTACCTGAAACGTATACTGCAAATATAAATATAGTTAGCAATGATCCTGATGAATCATCCGTGGTGATACCTGTAACTCTTACTGTTGAAGCAAATGAACCGGTCTGTCAGCCCCAATGGTCTGTGGTAAATTACACCAACAGCACTACGGCCTACGGCATTGTAACAATAGATGAGCAGGGCACCGCCGCTTCCACCGGTGATCTGGTCGGGGTATTTGTAGGCGATGAATGCAGGGCAATCGGTGAATGTATCTTAGACAATGGTACAGCTTATGTCACACTTGTCATACAGGGTGAATTGGTAGAAAAAGCAGAGTTCAGGATTTGGGATGCCAGTGAATGCACGACCATCTATGAAGCGCTGTGCGCTGAAACCAATCCTGGAGGCAGCATTGGATATCCACCCG
>CAZOXI010000265.1:0-5306 GCA_964583445.1 uncultured Bacteroidaceae bacterium
ATTGGAGCCCTGCTTCGATCACATTCCATTTAGAAGAATCGATCATGAAAGGTACCCGGGCAATGTCCGGCTCCGACATCATCAGATTCAACAGGTGGACCATCTCCGTTTCTGCATCCAGCATGGCGTCGTCTACATTAACGTCTAATACCTGAGCACCATTTTCCACCTGGTTCACTGCAATATCCAGTGCTTCTTCATATTTCTTCTCCCTGATGAGCCTGGCAAACTTTCTGCTGCCGGCAACATTCAGGCGTTCGCCGATATTGATAAAGTTGGAGCCTTCATAAGAGGTCAGGGGTTCCAGGCCACTGAGCCTGAAATGGTGATCTTCAGGGCGAGGCTGGTGCACCGGGCTTTTTTCCGCAATTCGCGCAAATTCGCGGATGTGATCGGGGGTGGTGCCGCAGCAACCTCCCACGATATTAACCTGTCCCGCTTCCAGAAAGTCCCTGATGTGCGTTGCCATCTTCTCCGGGGTTTCATCGTACTCGCCAAACTGGTTGGGCAGGCCCGCATTTGGATGCGTGCTTACATAGAAGGGCGATTTTTCAGCGATCTCCTTGATATATGGCCGCATTTCATCGGCGCCCAGCGAACAGTTGAGTCCCAGAGAGAGCAGATCCACGTGCTTGATGGAGTTGATGAATGCTTCCAGGGTCTGCCCGCTGAGTGTCCGGCCGGAAGCATCCGTGATCGTTCCGGATACCATCACGGGGATCACCCGGTTCTTCTCCCGGAAGACTTCGTTCAATGCGATCAGCGCGGCTTTGGCATTGAGCGTATCAAAAACCGTCTCAATGAGGAACAGTTCAACACCTCCTTCGAGCAGCGCCCCGGCCTGCTCCATGTAGGCATCCTTCAGATCTTCGAAATGTATGGCCCGGTATCCCGGATCATTCACATCAGGCGACATGGAGGCGGTCTTGTTGGTCGGGCCGATGGAACCCGCCACATACCTTGGTTTTCCGGGGTCAGCCTGCGTGAATGCATCGGCAACCTCACGGGCGATCCGCGCCGCATGCACATTCATGTCATGCACGGCCGATTCCATGTGGTAATCGGCCTGCGAAATGGATGTGCTGTTAAAGGTATTCGTCTCGATGATATCCGCCCCGGCCTCCAGGAATGCCCGGTGTATCTCTCTTATCTTTTCCGGTTGGGTGATACAGAGAATATCATTGTTCCCGGTAAGATTATCGGGATGGTCCCTGAACTGCTCCCCGCGAAAGTCTTCCTCCGAAAGTTCCAGTTGCTGGATCATCGTACCCATGGCTCCATCGAGTACGAGTACCTTCTTTTTCAGCAAGTCCCTGATGTCAGGCTTTTTTGTCATAATTGCATCTTCAGGGTACAAAGGTAAGGATTCAGCCACAATCTCTCAGTTAAATGCCTGTGTAAATGCCTGCTCAAAATCAGCTTTGATGTCTTCAATGTGTTCAATGCCCACAGAAACCCGCAGCATGTTCGGGAACACACCGGCACTGATCTGCTCTTTTTCAGTCAGTTGCTGATGTGTGGTGGCTGCCGGCTGAATGATCAGTGTCTTGGCGTCTCCCACGTTGGCAAGGTGACTGACCATCTGTAATGATTCTACCAGTTTGGTGGCTTTCTCTTTGCCTCCTTTTACGGTGAAAGATAGGACGCCTCCTGCACCCCTGGGAAGGTATTTTTTGGCCAGTGCATGGTGGGGACTGGATGCCAGTCCGGGATAACTGATCGATTCCACCTGGGGATGTTGCTCCAGCCATTCCGCAAGTGCCTGCGTATTCTGAACATGGCGCTCCATGCGAAGTGACAGGGTTTCGAGTCCCTGCAGATGCAGGAAGGAGTTAAAAGGACTCTGACTGGGACCAATGTCGCGCAGACTTTCAACGCGTGCCTTGATGATGAAGGCAATGTTTCCGAAAGGGGAGTTTTCTCCAAATACTTCCCAGAACTTCAGTCCGTGGTATCCCTCTGCCGGTTCGGTGAATTGAGGAAACCTGCCGTTGCCCCAATTGTAGTTACCTGCGTCAACGATCACTCCACCGATTGAGGTGCCATGCCCACCGATCCATTTGGTGGAGGATTCCACAACGATGTTTGCACCATGTTCAATAGGTCTGACCAGGTACCCGGCAGCACCAAATGTATTGTCCACCACCAGCGGAAGGTCGTATTTCTTGGCAAGGGCAGCGAATTCTTCGAAATCAGGAACATTGAATCCCGGATTTCCGATGCTTTCAAGGTAAATGCCACGTGTGTTATCGTCGATCCTGCTTTCGAAATCATTAACTTCCAGGCGCTCGGCAAATCGTGCTTCCCACCCAAAATTCTTGAATGTTACCTTGAACTGATTATAGGTGCCGCCATACAGGTAAGGGGAGGTGACGATGTTTTTCCCAGGGGTCAGCAATGTGTTGAACACCACAAACTGGGCAGCATGTCCGGATGCCGTTGCCAGTGCGGCAACGCCTCCTTCCAGTGCCGCGATGCGTTTTTCAAATACATCGTTGGTCGGATTCATCAGCCGGGTGTAAATATTTCCGAATGCACGCAACGCGAAAAGATCTGCTGCATGTTTGGTGTCATTAAACTTGTAGGAGGTGGTCTGGTAGATCGGGACCGCCCGTGAATTGGTATCGCTGTCAGGTGCGTGACCTGCATGTACCTGTGCCGTTTCAAAATGTTTGTAATCTAAACTCATGGTTGATGATTTTTATGGTTGTTATGTTTTTATTTTTTTTCTTGACAAATCTGCATAGATGTTTACCTGTAAGCCTGATATCTGTCCTTTTATCGTTCGCTTTGTATTTTCTTGCCCCTGATGCTTCGACCTGTATTTCCTTCGGCCTGTTCGAAATATATATTTAACTATATATATTTATATTTATTAAGATATATATTTCAAGGATGATCACTGGGGACAGCCAGGGTTTGCTGTGGTACGGAACTTCTATATTGCCTGGAGCAATACGCTTACCGAAGTTCCGGTGTACGCATGGACATAGGCATCAGCGGCATTGTGAAATTTCTCCATGATGATGGATCGAATGCCAGGTCCCAGTGTGCGCTTGAAAATTTTTTCATCTGCTTGTTTTTTGTTATTATCTCCCGCCGGTGGCGGGTTAGGTTTTGGCACCTTCACAGAAAACAGGTCCGGTGGGTTGCCAGGGGATCTCAGAGCCTAATCTCTTACCCCGTTCTCAATAACAAACGGAACGGTTCCGTTTTGGATTGATGCTGCAAATATATGTTGAAGAACACTATTTTCCAACCCATTCGCAATTGTTAACAGCAAAATGTTTAGAATAACACCCAGTAAACTACAGAAGTATAAGCGTATAGGTCTTAATGTAATTTAGAATTAAATTCTCACATTTATCTCATCCGGACGTGTTACTAGCCGTTGCCTGTCTCGCAAGATCGTGTGTTGAAAATCTAATATTCACCTCTTCTTCCGCTTTAGAGGCATTATATCTGCAGGTGCGTCCCCGGTTGACTAGAAACTGTAGGTAAGTCCAACTCCGAAAAGTTCTTTCAGCTGGACCCGGTCCTCGGTGCCGATTACATTTCCTGTGGATTCATCCACGATATCAAATTTGATGTCATAATCATAAATGAGTTGTGTAATGAAAGAGGCCGAGATATACTCGTTCACTTTCAAGCTCAGGAGCAGGTCGAAGTTCACATCCACGTATTGCGGGTTTTCAAGGTAATTGGAGAAGAGGTCCACCTTTGTATTGAGTTTGATGTTTTTCATGAGGTCCGTGGTCCAGGCGATTTTTACATATCCACCGAATTCAGACCTGACGTTCTCACCAGCGGTAACTCCAAACGCTCCGGCTGCTGACAGTTCATCATCCATCACCAGCGTCATTTTACCTGTCACGGGCGCAAGCAAAATCGCGAAGGTCTTGCTGGGCTTGTAATCCATACCAAAAGAAAGATTCAGGTACCCGGGGGCGAGGAAGTTAGAGATTTTCGTGCGGTTCTCATCACCCGGATTGGCGTACCCCTCGGTGAATTGTGACCTGAAGCTGAACAGACCTGAATATTTCCAGTTGCCAGCTGCTTTGTACCCAAATTTTGAAGAGAAATCGATCTTGTCATCACTTTTTCGCACAGGGTCATCGCCCTGCTGAAGCAGTCCGTAACCAAGGATCAGTTCATTGTCCCAGCTAATATTGGAATCCCGGCTCTGGTAATTGGCGCCAAGTGTAATGCGTCCGTTGCCGGAAACCGAGTTTTCACCACCTGCAGCCCAGTTGCTTAAGGCCAGTTGGGAAAAATTCAACGAAACGACGCCATTATATTTCCAGAGTGTGTCAGCGGGTTCCTGCGCTGTAAGGGTTCCGGCAATCATAGTTGCAACAAGAATACTCAGTAATTTTTTCATGATAGGGCTTGTAAAAGGTTATTTGGATCAATATACTAAAAACATTAACGTGCTTATGACAAAATGTTGCGCTTTTTGTTTGATGCACCTGCTTTTTTGGTGGCTCAGGTCAAATATTACTGTTTGAATTGATTAGATTTGTTATCGTTACAAATGATCATGCTCATGCACCGTTGGCGTACTTCACGTTCGAAAAGTTTTCTGAATGCATTCAGGGGGATATGGTTTAACCTGAGGCATGAGCCCAATTTCCTGGTGCAGCTAACAGTGGCATTGCTGGTGGTGACCGGCGGTTTTATCTTTTCATTGAGCCGGACAGAATGGATCATGGTGATCCTCTCCATCGGTTCTGTGCTGACTGCCGAGGCTATGAATACCGCGGTGGAGAAAACCTGCGACCGGTTCATGGATCGTCACGACCCCATGGTCAGGCGAATCAAGGACAGTGCAGCTGCGGCCGTGCTCATTATATCCCTTTCCGCCGCGGTCGTGGGCATCCTGATTTTCTGGCCCCATGTCAGGGAGATGCTGACCTGAAAAGGATGTCGCTGGTCTCTGACCAGGCCTCTGTTTCATCTCTTTTCCTGCTAAGTTTTTTTTATCTTTGCCACCATGAATATCGAGGAGTTATACGGAGCGTTGAAGAAGGCATATTCTGCAGAAAACCTGAATGCAATTTCATCAAACATCATCTCGTTATACCGGAATCGTGACATCTCAACATTACGTAAAATCCACGCGATGATGTTCCATGGAAACCAGGCAGCGGAGGAACGTAATTCACGAATTTTTACCAGGATCATCACGCAATATCATCCCGACCGGCAAGGACAGATCAGCAATGAGCTGGAGGGACTGCGAATGAAGAATGACCTGGAAGGGATGAGGAAGTTTGAACATATCCTGGATGTCCAGCATATGAACC
>CAZOXI010000266.1:0-5292 GCA_964583445.1 uncultured Bacteroidaceae bacterium
TTCGCAGAACCTGCTGAACCAACTGGACATCCTGTTAGTGGAATTCCTGCAAAAGAAAAAAGTACCAGTGGTCGATGCAGAAGTCAGGAGGTTTCGAAAAAAAATTCAGCAATTCCACCTCGACTGGATCACCCGCAAACCAGGTTGTCTCGTTACCGATGCCGTGGAGGTGAATCATGGTCCGGACGATCAAACGGAAGAGCGTCCGTTGCTGTATGTGGACCTTCCTGAAGCCCGGCGCTCTGATGAATGGACGTGGGACTTTGACCTGGCAGGCACCTACCATCCAGGCAAAGAAACACGAATGAAAGTAAGGGCTGTGGAATGGTGATTCCCTTTATCTCATTTCCCATTTTTGTTGATTTCTTTGTTGATAAATGAATGTGGCTTCAAGCCTTGTTTTAACTATATTTGCGATGACTCCGGGAGTCTGCGCAATTGGGATCATTTGTACTTCCATTCCGCAAGTCGGCCGGGGCCCGATCATTAAGCAAGAACTTTATTGAGGGGGTATTAAGTATGTCAGCGAATTATTCAGAAGAGAGCATTCGAACACTGGACTGGAAAGAGCATATTCGCAAGCGGCCGGGTATGTATATTGGAAAACTGGGTGATGGTTCATCCCCGGACGATGGGATCTATATCCTGCTAAAGGAGGTGCTGGACAATTCCATCGATGAGTACATGATGGGGCATGGCAAGACCATCGAGATCACGATCAATGAGAAGGAGGTAACGGTAAGGGATTATGGTCGTGGCATTCCACTCGGTAAGGTACTGGATGTTGCTTCGAGAATGAATACCGGTGCCAAATACGATTCCAAGGTATTCAAGAAATCAGTGGGTCTGAACGGTGTAGGGATCAAGGCCGTAAACGCCCTTTCCTCAAGCTTCATTATCAAGTCACACCGTGAAGGCAAGACCAAACTGGTGGATTTCACACAGGGAAACCTGGTCTCCAACAACGGTGAAAGTGATACAGAAGAAAAAAACGGTACTGCTATCAGTTTCGTGCCTGACGAAGAGATGTTTGGCACATTCAAATTCAACGATGAATACGTAGAATCGATGCTCAGGAACTACACCTACCTGAACACCGGGCTCACCATCGTCTATAACGGGCAAAAATTCATTTCCCGGAACGGACTGAAGGACCTGCTGGAAGAGAACATGAGCAACGAAGGCCTCTACCCGATCATCCATATGAAGAATGGGGATATTGAGGTGGCCATCACACATGGCAACCAGTATGGTGAGGAATACTACAGCTTTGTCAACGGCCAGCACACCACCCAGGGAGGCACCCACCTGATCGCATTCAGGGAAGCGCTGGTGAAGACCATCAGGGACTTCTTCAAAAAAGATTACGATCCTTCCGATATCCGGACGGCAATTATTGCAGCGATAAGTATCAAGGTAGAAGAACCTGTGTTTGAGTCACAGACCAAGACCAAGCTGGGATCCAAGGACATTGGCCCGGAAGGTCCGAGCGTCAGGAACTTCATTATGAATTTCCTTACCTCCAAGCTGGACGATTATCTGCATAAGCATCCGGATACCGCCAACGCGATGCTGAAGAAAATACAGGACAATGAAAAAGAGCGGAAGGCGATCTCGGGGATCAAGAAACTGGCAAAAGAACGTGCCAAAAAAGCCAGCCTCCACAATAAGAAACTCAGGGATTGTAAGGTACATTACAATACCAATCATGAACTGAAAAATGAATCGACCATCTTCCTGACCGAGGGGGATTCCGCATCCGGCTCCATTACAAAATCAAGAAACGTTAATACCCAGGCCGTATTCAGCCTGCGTGGAAAACCGCTTAACTCCTTCGGACTGACCAAAAAAGTGGTATATGAAAACGAGGAATTTAACCTGCTGCAGGCGGCATTGAATATCGAAGAAGACCTGGAGGGACTTCGCTACAAACAAGTGGTGATCGCCACCGATGCGGATGTGGATGGAATGCACATCAGGCTCCTTTTGCTGACTTTTTTCTTGCAATTCTTTCCCAATCTCGTGCGCAACAAACACCTCTTTATCCTGCAGACCCCTTTGTTCAGGGTGAGAAATAAAAAAGACACCATTTACTGTTACTCCGAAGAGGAAAAAGAGGCGGCGAAGGCAAAGATTGGCGCAGCTGCCGAGATCACAAGGTTCAAAGGCCTCGGCGAAATATCCCCTGATGAATTCAAGAACTTCATCGGCTCGGATATCCGCCTGGAACCGGTCAAGCTTGGCAAGGAAGACGATATCAACGATATCCTTGGTTTTTATATGGGGAAAAACACACCCGACCGGCAGGATTTTATCATTGAACGACTGAGAGTGGAAGAGGACCTGATCGCAGTCTGATGATTTCGGGTTGAAGCTGACAGATTGTATTCCGCAGCCTGAATCCAGTTCCTAGAAATCACGGTCCGTGAAGCCAGAACAATTTTTAATGTATGAGTGAAGATCTGAATAATAAAAAAAATATACCTGAAGACTTTAACAGTATCGAAGGTTCCCATGAAGATGGTCAGGGAGGAAGTTCCTCGAAGATCACCAAGCTCACGGGAATGTACGAAGACTATTTTATAGATTACGCATCTTATGTGATCCTGGAAAGAGCCGTCCCCAACATACAGGATGGACTGAAACCTGTGCAGCGAAGGATCCTGCATTCCATGAAACGGCTTGATGACGGGCGGTATAACAAAGTTGCAAACATCATCGGGCACTCCATGCAATTCCACCCCCACGGTGACACTTCCATCGGCGATGCCCTGGTGCAGCTGGGTCAAAAAGAACTGCTGATTGATATGCAGGGAAACTGGGGCAATATTTTTACAGGTGACAGTGCCGCGGCAGCCAGGTATATCGAAGCAAGGCTCTCTTCTTTTGCCAACGACGTGGTATTCAACCCGAAAACCACTACATGGAAACTTTCTTACGACGGGAGAAATAAAGAACCTTTTGCATTACCGGTGAAATTCCCGCTCCTCCTTGCGCAGGGAGCTGAAGGGATCGCGGTAGGACTCTCCTCCAAGATCCTTCCACACAATTTCAACGAACTGATCGATGCCTCCATCAGGCACCTCCAGGGAAAGGAGTTCGAGTTGTATCCCGACTTCCCAACTGGTGGAAATGCTGATTTCAGCAAATACAACGACGGGATACGGGGCGGCCAGGTGCGGGTCAGGGCACGTATCGAAAAACTGGATAAAAAGACCCTGGTGATCAGGGATCTGCCCTTCGGAAAAACAACCGGTACCCTGATCGATTCCATCATCAAAGCCAATGAAAAAGGGAAGATCAAGATTAAAAAGATCGATGACAATACAGCAGAATTCGTGGAGATCATGGTCCACCTTGCTCCCAATATATCTTCCGACAAGACCATCGACGCATTGTATGCTTTTACCGACTGCGAGGTATCCATCTCCCCCAACTGTTGCGTAATTGAAGACGACACCCCGATGTTCATCGGAGTCAGCGATGTACTCAGGGCCAATACCGATCATACCAAGGACCTGCTGAAGCAGGAGCTGGAGATCAGGCTCGGGGAACTGCAGGAGCAATGGCACATGTCCTCGCTCGAAAAGATATTTATCGAGGAACGCATCTATCGCGACATTGAAGAATGTGAAACATGGGAAGCAGTGATCGAGGCCATTGACAAAGGACTGGATCCATTCAAAAAACTGTTGCACAGGGAGGTGACCCGCGACGACATTATCAAACTTACAGAGATTAAGATCAAGCGGATCTCAAAATTTGATGTCAAAAAGGCCGATGAGATCATTAAAGGCATTGAGGCCGAGATCCGGCAGGTGCAACATCATCTCGAGCACCTTGTGGACTATACCATAGAATACTACAGGAATATTAAAAAGAAACACGGAAAGGGTCGCGAAAGGAAAACCGAGATCAGGAGTTTTGAAAACATCGTCGCTTCAAAGGTCGTTGTAGCCAATGAAAAACTGTATGTGAACCGCGCCGACGGTTTTGTTGGAACGGCGTTGCGCAAGGATGAGTATGTATGTGACTGTTCTGACCTTGATGACATCATCGTGTTTTTGAAAGACGGGACCTATGTCATAAGCAAAGTGGCGGATAAACTTTTCGTCGGGAAGAATATCATTCATGTAGCCGTCTTCAAACGTAACGACAAGCGCACCATCTACAACGTGATTTACTACGACGGGAACACCGGGAATACGATGATGAAACGGTGTCCGATTACCGGGGTGACGCGTGAAAAAACATATAACATAGGTAAGGAGCACAAGCATACACGGGTGTTGTACATGACTCCCAATCCTAATGGCGAGGCAGAAACCGTGAAGGTGCATCTTAAACCAAGACCCCGGCTGAAAAAACCGGTTTTCGAGCTGGATTTCAGTGAACTGGCCATCAAAGGCCGGAGTGCTGCCGGGAACATTCTTACCAAATATGCCGTTCACCGGATCACCATGAAGGAGAAAGGCGTATCCACCCTTGGTGGCAGAAAGATCTGGTTCGACGAGGATGTCAACCGGCTCAACGCAGATGCACGCGGCACCTTCCTGGGTGAGTTTGGTGGGGAGGACCTGATCCTGGTGATCACTAAATCAGGCGCATTCAGGACCACCAATTTTGACCTTACGAACCATTTTGAAGACGACCTGATGATCATTGAGAAATTCAGGCCGAAGAAAATATGGTCAGCCGCATATTACGATGCCGACCAGGAATACTATTATATCAAGCGGTTCCAGATCGAGCCCACTGAAAAACTCACCAGCTTCATAGGCGATAACCCTGAGTCCAGGCTGATCCAGATCATGGAAGTCGAATACCCGCGGCTTGAACTCAAGTTCGGTGGTAAGAATAAGGAACGGGATCCCGAGATTATCGAAGTAGCAGAGTTTATTGCTGTGAAAAGCTTCAGGGCAAGGGGTAAACGGCTCTCTAATTACGAGGTGAAGGTAATCGAAGAACTGGAACCGACGATCGTTCCTGAAGAAACCGGGGATGACGATGATGAAGGTACAAACAGCGCAAATGAAGGTTCAGGCGAAGGAGCAGTTTCAACTGTTGGGTCAGAAACAACTGAAGGAAACAAAAAGGCATCTGAAGTAACCAAAGAGACGACTGAAAGAAGCAAAGGGGCAACTGAAGGAAGCAAAGAGGCAACTGATACAGGAATAGACCTTGGGAAAGCCAATACAGAAAAGGCATCCGCTGATCCCATAGCGCAAGAAAAGAAAGCCGGTAGGGGCAAAGGATCAACAACATCTTCAGAAAAAAAGACCAGGGATTCAG
>CAZOXI010000267.1:0-5287 GCA_964583445.1 uncultured Bacteroidaceae bacterium
ATGCCCTGAGCCTGGGATCTTAAACAATAAAAATAAATTTGAAGCGGAATCGCTGCTAATGAGCAGCAATTTTTTATTATTTTAGGAAGATTTTCTGTCTGGCCATTAAACCTTTTTGCCTCCAGAAAGTCAAATTAGATGTGCTGTTCTGAAGTTCTAAACCAAATACCTTAATACATGAAAAAACGATCAAGTATATTCTTTGCCGGGGTGATCGCCCTGGCATTGTTCGGTGCGCGTTCATGCTCGACCGATATGTCCCAGGAGCCGGTTGTAAATGAAATTGACAACATGGTAACGCTTGTGAACAAAGAGATCAAAGACGAGGTGATCATCGAGGAGATCATCGATGATATCCTGTATGATCTTGAGCAATTTGACTTTTTAAAATCAGAGACTACCTGTCCGGTCGTTACGGTAGAAAAGCCCGATGACGCCAGGTTTCCGAGAATTATTACACGCGATTTTGGAGAGGGATGTGTAAACGAATGGGGTGTTGAAAAAAGCGGTAAGGTGATCGTCACCGTATATGGTCCCTGGTTAAAAGAGGGATCGAAGCGTACTGTTGAATTTGAGGACTACACGCACCGCGGAACTGCTGTAAGTGGTAAAAAGGTGATCGTATGTAAAGGGATGAATGAGGATGGATATTATGTGCACTCGATCCGGGGGAAGATCCAACTTGTAAGGGAAGATGGGATGGTGATCTCCCGGGAAATTACCAGGCGCAGGACAATGCTGGCAGGTTTCGGGGAACCGGGCGTGCCCAAAGAGTGGCTGCTGGAAGGTAAAACGATCGTTGAAAAATCCAACGCCAGGGAATACGTAATGAACATACGTGAACCCCTGTATCGTATCCAGGGTTGCAGGTGGGCCCAGTCAGGCCTGAAAGTGATCCGGTTCAATATTGATGAGGAAGAGGAGGCGGACGATGCAGCGGTCGAGGGCGCACCTGAATACCGCCACAAAGTAGTGATTGATTATGGATTTGTGGGACAGGAAGACAGTGCGTGCGATAGCTTTGTATTGCGCAAAGTGGATGACAAGGAGGCCGAAGTGGTGGATTTGGGTAAATAGTCGAAAACAAAAGATCCGTGGCAACCCTTGCATTGAGGATTGCCACGGTTTTTTTTATTCCGTGGGGAGGAGTGCTGATTTTTGCCTGATGACCTTGGAGAATAGATCATTTGCAGTTCCATCGAAGATGGTGCCCGGATTGATCGAACTCGTGACGGCAATATCCGTTGAATCCCTGAACCAGGCGTTCACCTGTCCGATGCGCGTTCCACTTTCGTTTTCCAGTGTCACACTGTGCGTGGGCGCACCGCTTACACGCGCCTCATCTTCCAGAAAATTATTGCTGGTCAGTTGCCTGATCCCCGACAGGTAATCCGCCATGGCCGCACTGTCTGCCATCAGTCCGTCAATCATCCAGTTGTTTTCTGATTTAGCCAGAGAGAACTGTTCGCCGGGGGTCCGGATGGCAATTCTCGACAGTTCATTGCGGGAAACCTGCAGCACACTCCGGTCACGGAACTCACTGGTACTGCGACTGAACATCATCCGCAGGAATCCCTCTACTGCATACACCTCTTTTTCCCCTGCCAGTCTGACATAACTGGTCATGGTTCCCTGCTGTTGGCCACCGTAAGGTGACATCGCCTGCTGCGGGGGCTGGGAGTAGGAGAATTTGCCGATATACAGGTCGGCTGCTTCCTTTTTACCTGCTTCCACCTGCACGCGGGTTCCAAGGGAATCGGTCACCTCGTAATTCTCCCAGCGATCCTTCTCCTTCGCTGCGAGCCGGGTGCTGGTCAGGTCAGCCAGGGTATTCAGCATCTGTTCGGCCTGCCTGTTATCGGCATTATGACTTGCATCACCTTCAACAACAACCCAGTTGCTGCCCTGTCTCTCGAGGCGCACGGGATCCTCATTTCCGGCTGAGTGAATGATCATGGCAGTTACTGCCGAAGTATCAATATCTGTCAACTCACTCATGAACGACCTGTTCTTCTTTGAATTTCCCCCGATGGCTGTGAGGAGTACTCCAGCCAGCAATACGAGAAAAATGGCAAGCAATTGTTTGGTTTTGACTTTGTTAAACATGGCCCACCTCCATTCTTTTGATTCTTAATATTCTGTTGTTTTGTGCACGGAAGATCCCGTATCCGATCACCAGCAGGATCGGCAACAGGAAATTCAGGTATTTAAGAAACGTTTTTTTGCCATCTTCCAGCTCGTCAATCGGGCGTGCGGTTGCTCCCTGTGTCCTTAGACCTACCAGGCCTGTATCATCTGATAGCCAGTCGATGGCATTAACCAGCAGGTTCACATTGTCGGGATTGATCTGCTGTTGGCCCTCTGCAGTGGCGAACCCACCATCAGCAACCACGACCATTTTAGAGGGTATCCCGAACAGCGGGCCTTTCACGGCAGCTGCCAGGGTCAGGTTTTTGAGCGGAAAATCACTGTTCTGCCACTGGCGTCCCGCATCGATCATTGTTGTTGCCGGTTGCGTGGCAGATTGTTCGGAACTCAGCAGGATCGGTGTGAACGAGAGAGCGGAATCACCATTGAAATCGATAGAACTGGTGAAATTCAGCACCAGTTGCTCCAATCCATCGGCCACAGGGTGTTCCCCGAAATTTGTTACACGCGGGATATATGGAAAAAGGATGGGTTGCTGTACGGTAAAAGGCCCCTGCTGACGGGATACCATCACGGTCACAGCGCTGGCATCCAGCACGAAATTGTTATTCACCGTCACACCCGTTCTGCTGAGCCAGCTTTCCAGGCCGGTATTGATGGTATTTCCCATGGGATAACCGCTGTTCAGATCTGCATCCACCCGGTCAATGGCCAGCAACAGGTTACCCCCCTCTTCCATGTAGGATGTCAGCTGCTGCAGGTGTTCCTCCGGGATGGAATCTGAAGGCCCGATGACCGCAACGGTATTATACTTCATCAGCTCATTGGTGGTGTCGGTCAGGGTGACATTCTCCACCTGGTACAGCACCGAAAGGTCACGTGCCGCCTGCTGCATTTGTTGTATTCCGGATTCACCATGACCGGTGAGCATGCCTACCAGTGGTTTATCGATTACGGAAAGCTTCTTGATGCTGCTGGTGAGACTGTATTCCATTCCCTCGGTGGATTGGATCACAGGCAGCACCTCTTTTTCTTCTCCCATACTGATTACGGCACCCATGTAGGCGATCTGGGTCTTCATCTGGTCCTTTTCACGCACCTGGACCTGCATCTGCATGATCCCGGCCTGCTGTGCTTTCTGCTCCCCGAAATTGTCGTTCAGCGGATCGATGAATTCATACACCACCATGCCATCTGAGGCCTGGTCATATTCAACCAGCATGTCACGCAGGTCCCTCCTGATACGGTCGAGCTGCGGTGGCAGGTTATTGGAAAAATAGGCAGTGATGGTCACCGGTTCCGTAAGGTCCTCCAGGAGGTTCTCTGTGGCATCGCTGAGGGTATAGCGCCTGTCCTCCGTAAGGTCGAGGCGTGTAAAGTAATTTACAGCCAGCAGGTTCAGCAGTACCACGATACCGAGGACCAGGAAAATGATGTTGGAGTATTTTCTGTTGGATATCATCGGATACAAATTTTATTGATTGCTGTATATATGTTTGATGTCCTGTTTTTCATTGATGCATTTTCAATTATTGATGCTGCACATGTTATTGACACTGTACATTTTATTGATTACTACTCAGGTTTCTGCGTACCAGCACTGCCTCCGCACCAAAAAGTCCCAGGAAGATCACGGAGAAGAAAAAGATGAGGTCTTTCGTGTCAATTACCCCTCGTGTGATGGACTGGTAATGGCTGGAGATGCTGAACCAGTCGATGACATTCCCCAGGATCCCGGTGAAATTACGCGCGATCATGCCAAAAAGAAGATGAAAGAAGATCCCGATCAGCAGCGCGAGCAGGAAGGAGACGATCTGGTTGGAGGTGAGGCTGCTGGCAAAAACGCCGATACTGATATACGCGGCACTCATCAGCAACGTTCCCAGGTAACCTGTCCAGGCTGCCCCGTGGTCGATCGGACCGATCGAGGCGATGGTAATGTAATAGGGCAGGGTCAGTGCGAGGGAAATGCATATAAGGAAAAAGACCGCCAGGAATTTTCCCCATACGAACTGCATGTCGGAAACCGGCTTGGTCAGGATCAGTTCGATGGTACCGCTGTTTCGTTCCTCCGCAACCAGTCGCATGGTCAGTGCGGGGATAAAGAAGAACAGCGTCCAGTAGGCTACCCCAAAGAATGCATCCATGCTGGCTTCACCCCGGAAGAACACGTCCCCGTTCCCGTAGAGCCAGGTAAAGAAACCGGTAAAACCCAGGAAGGCGATCAGCATGATGTACGCCAGCAACGAATCGAAAAAGGATCGCAATTCCCGGCTGGCAATGATCATTATGGTTCTCATATAGATATTTTTTAGTTTTTATTAATTCGCTGTCAGTTCCCTGAAAATATCCTCCAGCCTGGTCTCCGTAGGTGTCAGCTGTGTCAGGTACCACCCACGGTCCACGCACAAATCAAAAACATCTTTCACAGAAGTCTGTCCTGCTTTACTGTGCACTTCAAAGAGATTTTCTCCGCGCGCCAGGATCTCCACCATTTCTACATGCTCAAGGTTACGCAATGCATCCTGTACCGCTTTTTCATCACCACCATGGATACCTGTTTTCAGGATCTCTTTCCCTTCGGCCCTCCTGCTGAGGTCACGCGCTGTGCCATCCGCAACGATCTTTCCTTTATTAATGATCAGGATCCGGTCACAGGTTGCTTCCACCTCCGCCAGGATATGCGAGCTCAGCAAGACTGTCTTTTCCTTTCCGATTTTGCGGATCAGCTCCCTGATCTCCACAATCTGGTTCGGATCCAACCCAGTAGTTGGCTCGTCCAGTACCAGCACATCCGGATCATGGATCAATGCCTGGGCCAGTCCGACACGCTGCCTGAACCCCTTGGAGAGTTCACCGATCTTCTTATGCTTCTCACCTTCGAGTCCGCATACCTCCACCATGCGTGCGATCCGCTGTTTTACCTCTGATTTATCGATCCCGTGGATCTTCGCGATAAACTGCAAGTAATTGATCACCGGCATATCCGTATAGAGCGGATTGGACTCAGGAAGGTAGCCAATCTTGTTCTTGATAGCCTGCGGATCATCGTGGATAGAGATTCCACCCACGCGGATATTTCCTTCGTTGGGGGCAAGATAGCAGGTAATGGCCTTCATCGTGGTTGATTTCCCGGCAC
>CAZOXI010000268.1:0-5277 GCA_964583445.1 uncultured Bacteroidaceae bacterium
AAATGTGATCAGTTGTCTCATGATAATTTATTTTACTTTCTCATAAGACGACGGTCCCGTCCATATGTTACAGGTTCTGATCAGGTTTTTTTCAGAAAATCAATATTGCGCACCCATCCTTTGTACCCGGTGCGTTTCACAGCGGTATTTCTGAATACTTCGTTGAACCCGGTTCTGTCGAGCTCCTCCAGCTGTGGCCGTTTCATCTCCAGGAGTCGCTGAGGCGGTTCGAACTGCTGCACGCCGTGGTGTGTTGCCTTGCGGTTCCAGGGACATACATCCTGGCAGATGTCGCATCCCACGACACGGTTTTCAAGCTGCCCCCTGAACTGTTCCGGGATCTCATCCCTGTTCTCGATGGTGAGGTAGGAGATACACCGGTTGGAGTCGATGGTGCGGTTGTCCAGGATCGCATCTGTGGGACAGGCGTCGATACAGATGGAACAGGCACCACAGAAATCGCCTTCAGGAACAGTGTTGTATTCCAGTTCCAGGTCACAGATAATCTCCCCGATAAATACAAAGGATCCCAGTTCGCGGTTGATCAGGTTGGAATGTTTCCCGATCCACCCCAGTCCGGCTTTTCTGGCCCAGGCACGGTCCAGCACAGGAGCAGAGTCGACGAATACACGTCCGGAAACAGGACCGAAGGTTTCGTTCATAAAAGAGAACAGCGACTTCATCTTGTCTTTCATCACAAAATGGTAGTCGGTACCATAGGCATATTTGGAGATCACCAGAGCTTCCGGGTCATGCTGACGTTCATCCGTATAATAGTTCAACAGCAGGGAGATCACCGTCCTGGCGCCCTCCACCAACTGTGTGGGATCGGTGCGTTTTTCGAAATGGTTTTCCATGTATTGCATGGAACCATGTTGGTTATTTTTGAGCCATGCTTTGAGCCGTTCCGCATCCTCAGCCAGGGGTTCCGCTTTTGAAAACCCGCAGGCGGAAAAACCGAGGCGAAGCGCTTCGTTCCTGACTGCCAGGGATCGTTCTCTTATGGAAGGCTCTGATCTCATCTACATCATTCCCAGTTCCAGCCGGGCCTCTTCACTGAGCATATCTTTGTCCCATGGAGGATCAAAGGTCAGGATCACATTCACCTTTTCAATGCCTTTCACATCCTTTACATAGGTTTCCACGTCATTCAGCACAATGTCGGCCATCGGGCAGTTGGGTGCGGTGAGTGTCATGGTGATGTCAACTTCTTTCTCACTCTTCACATCAATCTCGTAGATCAGCCCCAGGTCGTATACATTCACCGGTATTTCCGGGTCGAATACACCTTTGAGCGCTTTTACGATATCAGCTTCCAGTTCCGGATATGTTTTATCAGTACTCATAATTTTTCCTCTATTATGTTATAACACATTCGGGCAGCAGTTGTTTTTATGAGAAATACCCTATCTGCCCGGCTGAGCATCCGGACCGTTGCCAGGCAGGCTGTACACCAGGTTCAGCTGCTCTTTTCCCTTGCCTGGTAGGCCAATGCGTAGGTTTTCATCTTCTTCACCATCGCCACCAGACCATTAGAACGCGTTGGAGAGAGGTTTTGTTTGAGACCGATCTCATCGATGAAATAGAGATCGTTCCCGATGATCTCTTCAGGGGGTTGTCCGTTGAGGGCTTTTACCAGGAGTGCCACGATGCCCCTTACGATAATTGCATCGCTGTCGGCATGGTACCAGATCTTCCCATCCTTGTAATCAGCGTTCAGCCATACCTTCGACTGGCAGCCGTTAATAAGGTATTCATCTGTTTTGTATTCCGGATCGATTTCAGGCAAATCATTGCCGAGTTCGATCAGGTAATCATACTTATCGAGCCAGTCATTAAATATTGAAAATTCTTCTATGATCTCTTCCTGTATCTGTTTAAGTGACATAAAGTAAAAATTTATTTTTTGGGGTTTATTATGTAAACCAGGCGCTACCTGGAAAACATTTTCTTTACACGGTCGAGGGCATATACCAGTAAATCCACTTCCCCGGTTGTATTATAGAAAACCATCGAAGCACGGATCGTACCGCTAATATCAAAATGATCCATGACCGGTTGTGTGCAGTGCGTGCCGGTGCGTACTGCGATCCCAAGTTTGTCAAGCACCATTCCGGCATCATAGGGATGGATCTCATCGAGGAGGAATGAAAAAACATTGATTTTGTTGGGTGCATTGCCATAGATCCTGAGTCCTTCGATGGCTCCCAGCTTTTCATTGGTGTACTGAAGCAGCTCATGCTCGTATGCCGCGATCGCTTCAATGCCAATATTTTCCACGTACTCAACCGCTTTACCGAGGCCGATCGCGCCGATGTAATTCATGGTGCCGGCTTCAAATTTATAGGGCAGTTCATTGTAGGTGGTTTTCTCCATCGTCACACAATCCACCATGTCGCCGCCACCCTGGTAGGGAGGAAGCTCCTCGAGCATTTTCTCTTTTCCATACAGCACTCCAATCCCGGTGGGACCAAAGATCTTATGTCCTGAAAAGACGAAGAAATCGCAATCCAGGTCTCTTACATCCACGTCTCCATGCTGAACGATCTGTGCGCCGTCGACCAGCACCGGAATATTTTTTTCATGGGCAATGCGGATGATCTCTTTCACCGGATTCACGGTCCCCAGGGAATTGGAGGCATGGTTCACTGCAACGATACGGGTTTTATCTGAAAGCAGCTTTATATATTCCTCGATGATCAATTCCCCGTTGTCATTAAAGGGGATCACTTTCAGCGTTGCCTGTTTTCTTTCACAGAGCATCTGCCAGGGAACGATATTGGAATGGTGTTCCATTTCTGAAATAACGATCTCATCGCCGGCGTTCACATGTTTTTCACCGAAGGAAAACGCCACTGCGTTGATAGCGCTGGTGGCGCCGTGGGTGAAGATGATCTCCGCGGTGGACCGGGCATTGATAAAGCTTCTGATGGTATCCCTGGCCTGTTCATAGGCTTCAGTCATTTCTTCACTGAGATAATGGATACCCCGGTGGATGGAACTGTTCTTCTCTTTGTAGAGCTGTTCCATGGTTTCGATCACCACGTCAGGTTTCTGCGTAGTTGCCCCATTGTCGAGATAGACCAGCGGTTTTTCGTAGACCTTCTCGCTCAGAATCGGAAAATCATTTCGTATTTTTTGAATATCGAGGCTCATAAGATCTCAGTCATAACAATTCAGGGCACAATTATCGCATTTGGAGAGTTCCCCACGCAGTCTTTTGCTGACCAGGTTTTCGACCCTGTCGCGCAAGGCTTCCTGGCGTATCCCGGAGATCACTTCATCTGCAAAGGCATACATCAGCATCAGCCGTGCCTCTTCCCTGGGGATTCCCCGGGTTTGGAGATAAAACAATGCTTGTTCGTCGATCTGCCCCACGGTTGCACCATGACTGCATTTTACATCATCGGCATAGATCTCAAGCTGTGGCTTTGCGTGCATCTTCGCATCGCGGGTCAGCAGTATGTTATTATTGGTCTGGTATGCCTCTGTTTTCTGTGCATCGGGGAATACATGGATCTTGCCCGAGAATGCTCCCGTAGCAGTATCGTCGAGCACGCTTTTATAGTGTTGATTGGAGATGCAGTGGGGTTGTTGGTGCTCGATCACTGTGAAATTATCCACATGCTGTGCTTTATCGATCAGGGACAGTCCGTTGGCACCGCAATATGCATTTTCGCCTTTCAGTTTTACCTGCAGGTTGTTCCTGACTTTTCCGCCATGGAGGGTGATGGTGCTGTGCCTGGCCGTAGAGTCCCGCAGTTGCTCGATCCACGAATTGGTGATCTGGACAGCCTGGTTGTGCTCGTTTTGCATCCTGACCACGTCCAGGGTGGCATTCTCTGCAACGGCCATTTCTGAAACGGAGTTGGTCAGGAACAGGTGATTGGACAAGGTATGATCGCAGATAATTACCTCTGCATTACTGTGTTTTTCCGCCACAAACAGGTTGCGGTGCTGTACCATTTCGTTCTCGTTGGAAAGCAGCAGATGAATGATCTGAATAGGTTTGTCGAGTTCCTGTTTTTCCGGTACGTACAGAAATACACCATCCTGGGAACAAGCTGTATTCAGGGCAACGAAAGGATCATTTTTGTAATCTGCATATTTTCCAAGGTGCTGGCGCACCAACTCAGGGTGTTGCTTCAGGGCTTCCCTGAGGCTTCCGAAGATGACACCATTATCCTGTTCAACAAGCCGCTCGCCGATGGTGGTATAGTAGAATCCATTGAGTACAAGCAACACGTGGGTGTCCAGTGTCGGGATATCGCATCTGAACAACTCCTGGATGTCGAATTCCAGCTTCCTGGGTGAAAACCTGGTTTCGAGGGAGCCATTAAAGAAGGGCTCCAGGTGGACATATTTATAATTTTCCGCCTTCTTTTTCGGAAAGCCCATGCGCTCGAATTCCTCGATGGCTTCATCGCGCATCCCGGAGAGGAATGCAGGCTCGGCATCCTTGATCTCTCCCTGGTGCTCGTGGAAAAGTGAAACGAATTTCTTTACGGTATCTGTTTTTTCTGTCAACGTCTTCATGCAATCTCCAAATTATGGTTAAAAGAGGCTTGTTATGCTTCGATTCCTGCTTCCTGCTTCAACCAGTCATATCCTTTTTCTTCCAGCTGAACTGCCAGGCTCTTGTCGCCCGATTTCACGATCCTGCCCCTGTAGAGCACATGTACATAATCCGGCACAATGTAGTCCAGCAGTCGCTGATAGTGCGTGATCACCACCGTGGCATTGTCATCTCTCCTGAGCTTGTTCACTCCGTTGGCCACAATACGCAGTGCATCGATATCGAGGCCGGAGTCGGTCTCATCCAGGATGGAGAGCACAGGGTTGAGCAACGCCATCTGGAAGATTTCGTTCTTTTTCTTTTCACCACCAGAGAATCCTTCGTTCACAGATCGGCTGGTAAGGTCTGAATCAATCTCCACCAGGCTTTTCTTTTCGCGCATCAGCTTCAGGAATGCCCCTGCTGAAAGCGGTTCTTCGTTCCTGTACTTCTTATGTTCGTTAATGGCTGTACGCAGGAAATTCACCATGCTTACACCCGGAATTTCGACGGGATACTGGAATCCCAGGAAAATCCCTTCACGGGCACGGTTTTCGGGCGAGAGTTCCAGCAAATCATTGCCTTTAAAGAGAACTTCTCCCTCGGTGATCTCAAAGCTTTCATTTCCAGCCAGGGCAGAAGCCAGGGTGCTTTTACCGGAACCGTTGGGCCCCATGATGGCATGTACTTCCCCCGGTTTTACTTCCAGGTTGATCCCTTTC
>CAZOXI010000269.1:0-5260 GCA_964583445.1 uncultured Bacteroidaceae bacterium
GCGCCCATATGTAGTATACACCCGGTGTGCTGAAATGAACCCTGTAGTCCAGTTTTGGAGCATCCTTCATTGTGTCAAGGATACCATATTCAGAAATCACACCAGACTTATCCTTCGATACGTCGGGGAAGCATTGTACCTTCTTAGTACCCGATGCTGTGTTGTCATTAATCACCGACCACCAATGGCAGCCTTGCCGGACATTGGCATCAAAATCTTCTGCTTCGATAGAAATGGGTTCATTGCCGTTTTGTTGGATCAATTTCTTTTCAGCAGGGGTATTAAACTGGAAAAGATAAATATATCCTTCATCACCGCCAGCGGCTAAAACATTTTCGGGGTTCATGGAAAGTGTTTCGATCTGCCTGCTGTATTCCTGGCCCTGCACCCATCCGATCAATGACCAGTCTGCAACCCGCCATACACGGATGATCCCATCATAGGTGCCACCGGTAAAAAAATACTTGCTGTCGGTCGACCACTCAACGGCCTCCACATTGGGCTCATCTCCATCATCATCGTCACCTGGCAATGCCCGTGCATTTGTAGTGTTATGCTTCAATGTGGTTACAAGCTTACCGTCGGTTGTACTATAAATGCAGGCCAGGCCGTTTTGACCGCAGGCAGCGGCGTATTTACCGTCGGGAGACAAGGCAACTGACTTCACCCGGTGTGTTGGGAAGTGAATGTCATGAAGCAACTTCCAGTCGCTGACGCGCACAATCATCACCCCGTGTGCATCTCCTCCAATCAATAAAAGCGATCCGTCTTCAGTCCAGTCAACTGAGTTCACCTCATTTTTCTGTACACTGTATTCAGCTACTTTCGTGTAATCCCATAATGAGTAAACCGCGCAAAAATTATCATGAGCCACGGCAATCCATTTGTCATCGGGCGAAAAGGCGGCACCATCTGTGTTCTGACCATGCCCCAGGTTTTTTACCATTTCCCCGGTTTTTAAATTCCAGATCTTGGCACCCGTATCATTCATCCCTGTAACAGCAAATTGGTCATCAGAGGTAAAGTGAATGACATTCGTTTCCCCATCTGCTGCGGAAACTTCACCCTCGTTATGTTGGATGGTATATACAAGCTTGCCATCTGCAACATTAAAGAGTTTAGTCAGACCGGTATTATCACTGGCGGCAATAATATCGCCACTGGTATTAAAAGCAGAACCGTCGCAAGCACCGGCAGTTCCCTGGTGATCCACTTGAATTTTGTGGAGGAATGTAAACAGATTGTCTTGTGCATGTGTAAATACTGGTATGGCATACAAACACGCTAAAACAATCATTGCCCTGGCAATAAAAAGATGGTATGGTTTATTCTTCATATGTATTTCTAATTAAAGATCTATGATATAATTAGTTATAAGTTTTAATATTTTTAAGGATATGCTGCTGTCTCACATCACATTATTTATTATAATCTGCGCCGGTCAGGCTGTTCAGCACCGACTCCTGCCATTTGTGCAGATCAGCCGCCATCTCATCAACCATTTCCGGGTATTCATCGGCAAGATTGGTTGTCTCTGTCGGATCATTCTGAATATCGTATAATTCGTACCCCTTTTCATTGGGTGTATCTCCCTCAACGATCAGTTTGTACCGGTCCTTCATCATGACGCGTTCGCCCTGAAAATCCTCTTCTGAAATATCAGAATAGATGCAATTCCTGAATGTACGGGTATATTTTCCATTCATCTTTTTCAAAAGAGGTGTTGTTCCTTCCTGTAATTCCCGGGCAATGTATGGTTCACAATCATCGTCAAACAGATCCCGGTTATACTGCCAGAAAAAATGGGGTTGGTCTCTTTGTACTGAAGGTTCTTTAAAAAGCGGGACCATGCTTTTCCCGTCAAGAGGTCTTTCAGGTAATGGCTGACCCGTCAGCTCTGCCAGTGTCGGCATAAAGTCAGTGGTCACGGCAATGGCTGAAGTAGCGGCCGGTTCCTTTAATACAGCCGGCCACTCCAATACACCCGGCACCCTGATCCCTCCTTCGTACATAGTTCCTTTGCTTTTCCGGAGTGTCATACCAGTATGTCCTGCGTCACCTGGCGTACCATTATCGCCACAATACATAAAGAGGGTATTATCTTTTAGGTTGTTTTCCGAGAGATAGGTTCTTAGTTTACCGATCGCTCTGTCCATCGCAGTTATTTCTGCATAACGTTCCTGTAGCACATCTCCGAGTGGACGCCATGTACCCCGACCGGTTTCCAGGGATGTAAGGCGGGTTTCTTCATTATTCAGACTGTCGGGAAGATTCTCGTATAAAGCCAGATCTTCAGGCAACCCGATGTATGGCTCATGGGGAGAACCGAACCAGATCAGTGCTAAAAACGGTTTGTTTTGATCCTTTGAATTCCGAATAAATTTTATTGCTTCATCAACTAGAATTTCCGAACTCTCACCCTCAATTTTCTCAGGAGCCTCTCCGTTTCTGGACAGCACAGGATCCATTTCAAAAAAGTTATCATGAGAGAGCCATTTATCAAAACCCATGGCTCCGGGACCGGTTGGTGATCCTTTTTTTATCGGTCCTACATGCCATTTTCCAAAATGGGCCGTTGCATATCCGGCCTTCTTTAAAAGGTGTGCAATGGAAATTTCTTCAGGACGCAGCGACCAGTTGGGTCCAAAAGTCCCGTACCGGTTCGGATGCCTGCCCGTTAAAAAACTGCCCCGGGTGGGTGAGCAGGTTGGATGACCTGAATAGAACCTGTCGAAACGCAACCCGCTTGCTGCCATTTCATCCAGCACGGGCGTTTTTACAAACGGATGCCCGTTGTATCCGACTTCATCCCAGCCGTGATCGTCGCCCATTAAGAGGACGATATTCGGCAATTCTTCCGTACTGTTCGCTTTATTTTCATTGGTACAGGAAAAAGCAAATGAGAGCATGATGAGCAGCATTCCTGTCAAAAGATTCAGGTTCTTCATAGCCATAATAATATTTATTGTCAGACATTTAATTCAGAAAAATCAATCAGGATACAGGTTGCAAATCAATTTTCCGTAAACAGCTCTTTGGTCAGAGATTGCACCTACTATATACAGTGGATCAGTCAGATGGACTTGCTCTATTTTCAAAGAGCCAAGACTGTTGTTAAATTCTTTTCGATACACTTTCGTTCCCTTTATATTGTATATCTCTACGATGTAATTTTCGGGAGTGTTATTACCAGGGTTAATAAAGAATGCATTGCTATCAGTCAACGGGTTCGGAAATATTTCCATAGCATCAGTGGTAATATAAGCTGAAGAAGTCGATGAAGCAGTCTCAATGTACTTCACCTTGAAATAGTCAACATCCAGCTCTGCCGTACCCTCCGTATCTTTTAGTTCAATTAAAGCATATTCAGGTTGCAGACGGGTAGTAGCACTTTTATCTGAAAATTCGGTACTGGATGTGGTAACTGTTCCAATTTTTGATCCGTTTGCATATACTCCCATGCTTCGTATTCCACTGGATGGAACCGCCACATTAAACACTAATTGATAGTAAGCATCTTCATACACCGGTATTTCCCACCGGATACTTCCGCCACTCTGAAGGTCTACATATTCACCTGTACCCCCGATTTTAACGTTTCCCGATGAGATCGCTGCTGCTTCTGCTTCATATTTTAATTCTTCGGGAACTGATTCTACAGTGATTTTTTGCTCATCCTCTGATATTGTTCCTGTCGTGTCAGTTACACTCAACCGTAATTCATGTGTTCCTAACGGTAGTTTAACTGTAGCATTTTCTCCAACAGCCATCTTCGAACCATTCACAGACCAGGTAAAACTTACAACTGATCCAGTGCTTGCACTACCTGAAAGAGCTACCTCCGCTGAATCTGAAGCAGTATATACAGTCCTGTCAGGTCCCGCATTTGCAGCGAATGTAACCGATGCAATATTGTAATGATGGATGGATGGACCGAAAGAGCCGTCAGCGTTTTTTACCCTGTGCTCAGCAATCATCCAGCCATACATCCATGGAGAATACGGATTACCACGGGTTTTTACATACCATGCAGTAATCTCACCTACCTGTTTGTCACTGTCGTATCCCCAGGCCTTTGCTTTGATTGCTTTTACTTCACAACGATAAAATTCCTGCCCGTTTTTAATCAGTCCCCGCATCTGACCTCCACCTCCAACGGTGGTTTCCCCATCTGCGTGAGTAAGGAAATTCCACATCAACCATGCATATTCCGCTGTACCGTCTCCGTAATTTTCACCACCATCAGCATACTTATTATATCTTGATGATGTCTTAAACTGTTTATACTGCCAGCTACGGGGTATGCCGTCCGGATCGCTGGTCGGAACCATTCTGTAGTGATAAAGTATATTCTCCTCAGCAACACATCCTTTCCCCAGCATGTGGGTCGTATCCCACTTATCCTCCCCGCTATTCCAGTACGGAGCACCATAGGAGAGGGGCTGACCACTGACCAGGGGCATCCCAATCGGAGCCATACCCTCGGTTTCTGGCTGGGTTCCCTCCCTGCGGGGCACATTCTGGGCCGTTGGCACTGCCAGTGCCCCGTCAAAGACTTTGATGTCATTGATATCTACCCATCCATAGGGAGGTTGCGGACTTTCATAATCCTGGCCTCCTTTATGCCAAACGAGTTTTTGCAGCACTTCCCCGGTACTATCCCGCACTTCCAGGATTTCCCTGTGGTCGAGCCGGACCCAACCGTATCCGCACTGATCAGAGGTCATCGCACTGGTAACGTTATAGGCTGATGACGCGGAGACCGGGGTACCATCTGCATAGCGCGTTTTAGCAGAATCATTGACCAGTTGCGTACATACCCAGTAATTGTCGCTGCTGAATTGCCAGTTATCGGGATCATCGTACCAGTAAAAGTCCTGGGATATCAACAAACTTGTAGTTGAGGATATTACAAGCATGATTCCAATTCTGCACATATGGATCCAGTTAGTATGATTCATCTTCCCCGGTAACAGTTATTTTTCTGAATGAGTTAGAGTGCATTTTGCAGGGCAAGAAACATCCCCCGGTAATAATGCAGCACTCTTATTGGATCTTCACTCGCTGATATTTCGGCATTGCAGTATCCCTGGAAATTGTTTTCGGCAAGCAGCTTAAATAATTTCCTGTAAGGATAATCCGGGTTCCACAGCTCGTGCGTGTGCAGGCTGCGAATCCGGTCCTTAACGAGGTTGAAATTGTACTCCAGGCCTTCGCCTTCCAGGTCCGTGGAGATCGGAAGAGCAACTCTGAACTCCAG
>CAZOXI010000270.1:0-5253 GCA_964583445.1 uncultured Bacteroidaceae bacterium
TGTAAACGATGTACTGATATTTTATGTAAACGATGTACTGATATTTATCAATTAACCCTTAAAATAGACCGACAATGAAATCTGCAATCTCAAAAATGAAGTGTATGAAACTTCTGTTCACCATTGTTATCATTGCTATGGTGACAATGACTATTAATGGTCAGGAGGCTGGTACAAGGCCCTATCCGGAAGGATATGATCCTGATTTTATTCCCTCAATTACCGGTAAATCACATGATTTGCTG
The DNA here is from genome assembly GCA_964583445.1 of uncultured Bacteroidaceae bacterium. Lineage (GTDB taxonomy): Bacteria > Bacteroidota > Bacteroidia > Bacteroidales > M55B112. The sequence goes on from CAZOXI010000270.1 coordinate 246, forward strand.
AGCAGTACACCTTTAAAAGCCATTCCATATTTCGAGGATTTTGAAGGAGGTGCTACCGGATGGATAACGGAAGGATTTTTTAAGCTGGTTCAAAATCCCGAAACCATAATGGTATCAAATCCGACGATTCATCCGCGGTTAGTCAGATTACCTGATGAGGGATACCTTCCAGCGGCTTTCAGCGGCAATCATGCCATGTGGTATGGAGAAGATACCACGGGTACATTTATCGGGCCCTTCGATCCTGAGCAGACCTCTTTATCAGGAGGAACATCATATAACTACAATTTCGGAAGTCTTATTTCCCCTCAGTTCGATCTTTCAGGTGCAACATCGGCTAAATTTGTTTTTGCCTCATGGTGGGAGATTGAAGGTGTCGATGCAAACGCATTTGATTTAATGCATATAGATATTTCTACGGATGGGGGCCAAAGTTTTTCTTCACTGGGCATGTTGAATCCTTTGAATGATTTTGACGGAGCGCCATATGTTTCATTTACGAATACCGGTCTGGGGCAGGCCAGTATTTGGTCGTACAATCAATTTGATATTTCAGATTACATTGGAAACAATGTGATATTCAGATTTCGCTTTCATACAGGGGATGAGCTGTATAATGGTTTCAGGGGATGGTTGATCGATGATGTGCAGATCGTGACAGATGAGGTTGATGCCCCGGAGATTATTTATATCAATCCGAACACTGGCGCAATCGGAAGCATGTTTGAAATATTTGGGAACAGCTTCGATTATTTCAATGGTACGGATGTATTTTTTGACACGATACAGATCGAGGCGTCGGTGCTTTCAACAGAGAAAATACAGGTCAGGGTGCCAGATATTCCCCTGGGAAGTTATGATGTCATTGTGTTGAATCCAAATGGTTTGAGTGATACACTTACAGATGGATTTGCCATCACAGGGAATCCCCCCCCATACATATATTCAATAACTCCCTCAGAAGGATTAATTGATACAAGTGTTTTTGTGAATATCTCAGGCTCGAATTTCGATACACTTGTATCAGCATATGTTGGTGGTATAGAATTGACTGAGACCACGTTTGTTTCACAATATCAAATCACAGGTTACACCTCCCCTTCGCTGACTGAAGGTACACATAGTGTAAGAGTTATAAATCCTGACACACAATACGACCTGCTTGTGGATGGTTTTAATGTGATTACTAATCCAGAACCTGATATTTATGTAGCACCCTCATCATTAAGTGCCCAATGGCCCGAAGATTCCATGTTAAATATGCAGCTTGAAATAAGCAATTACGGGGGTGGTGATTTACATGTAAATCTGGGAATGGATTCCCTTCTGGCTGACAACGGACTAAACCCGGAATTGATTCAGGGTATGAAAGATGATTCAGCAATCCCAATATATGAAAGTAACACTGAGTCTGCTGTTCACAGCCTGGGGAATCCGGTGATGGTAAAGGATGGTGCGGGACTTAATAATGTGCTGTACATATATGCATCGGGTAGTAACAGGGAACTTTCTTTTAGAAAAGAGTTGGCCTTGCTGCCTAATGTCGCTGTGATGGAGACAATTGATGCAACATACCAGACCCCAAATGTTGATTATATGCTCATGTATGATGTAGTAATAGTTCTTTCAGACTCTTATTTTGCTGACGCTGTTTTATTGGGGAATAACCTTGCGGCTTATGCAGACCAGGGAGGAGCGGTCATTACAATGAATGCAACATTGTGTATGGGAGGAGCCTGGGCTCTTGCCGGTGATATAACTGGTCCGGATTATATGCCTCTTTCCGTTGCCGAATATGATGTTTATCTTGATTCATGTACAACTTTTATAGATCATCCGATAACGGCCAGTGCTACCCTCATTTGGAATGACTTATTTGCATTCTCTGCATTACAGGGAGCAGGTATTTCTTTGGGTAATTATAACATTAGTGGATATTCAATCGGAGCATACAACCCGAATAAGAAAATTGTATCCTTTAATGTATTTCCATTTAATGGCAGCTATGGCGGAGATATAATGCAGCTGATCAGCAATACGTTGGACTGGTTTGATAATGCAAGCAATAGCTGGTATACACTTACTCCTTCGTCATTGCTGGTTGAGCCTTATACTACTTCAGTAGTAAATGTGAATATCTCCGGTTTAACACCGGGGACATACAGTTCTGATATATACATTGCCAGCAACGATCCGGTTAATCCAGAAATAGTAGTGCCATTGTCCCTGGATATATTTGAAGTAACAGAACCCGATATCTACGTCTATCCTTCTGCTATTTATGAAGAATTGCAGCCTGGTAAGAATTCAAACAGGTATATTTCTATTCGGAATACAGGTGATGCCGATCTTTTGTGGGATATGGAGATCATTTCTCCTGACAGCACCGATATCAGTTGGTTGTCCTGTTCAGTATTGGGAGACACGCTTCAGCCAGGTACTTATTCATATGTAGATGTGTTCATTGATGCTGCGGCTCTTGCTGAAGGCACTCATTTTGCCACCGTAATTATCAACACCAATGATCCTGATGCATCTTATATTGAACTGCCGGTAGAGCTTATCGTAGGTTATCCGAATATTACTATTTCTCCGGCCTCCTTAAGTGAAACACTTATATCGGGAGACCAGTCCTCGCAGAATTTATTTATTTATAATGATGGAGCGACAACTCTTAATTTGCATTTCGATCTTGGATCAGCTTCCGCCCCGAATTTCTCTGCATTTGATTTCAATATTGTAGGTGATTTTATTGATTCTGAATCGGGAGGCTACAGGCATTTAGAACCAACAATCGAAGTGATCAAAGATGCAGCAGATCCTGCAAGTGTCGCTGTTTGCGCTCCCTATAATGATTCTGCATTGGTAGCGGTATTGCAGGCAAATGGAATAAATGCTGTAGCAGTCCCTGATAGCGCTATTTCTGATGAGCTGCTCGAGGGATATAATGTACTTATCATGGCCCATAATTTCTATGATATGTATCCTCTTGAAAATCCCATAAAGAATTTTGTGGCTTCAGGGAATACCCTGATCACGGCATGGAATAGTTCGGCCATATTATTTTCAGAAGTGGGAGCCAATGCTTACGGTATACATGATTACCCATGGGGATGGTACGAAGGTATTGTTGATTATGGTAGCGTTGTAGCAACAAACACACCTGTTTACGCAACAGTTCCCGATCATCCGCTATTGGCGGGCATGGATAATCCATTTACCGGGGAAGGTTCAACAGAATTTTTCTATACATTGGATAATTATGCAAGCTCTTTAACCGAAATTGCTAATTACGATGGCCACGGTGGAAACTGGCCCGCTATCGTTACAGGCAAGTTCGGAGCAGGGAAAGTCATATCGTTCTTTTTTGATCCCCTCGATAACTTAGTTCCTGAGAATATCCAGAGGTTATGGGTCAATTCCGTGGATTATGCAGTAGCAGACAGTGTTCTCTCCTGGCTCACACTATCGGAATATGTGTTAACGGTGCCACCAAATTACGGGGTGGATATATCTGTGAACTTCGATGCAACTGATCTTGCATCCGGTGAATACAATGCCAATATTGCTGCAGTCAGTAATGATCCTGATGATCCAGTTGTACAAATTCCTGTATTACTGACCGTTGAAAATCCTGAAATAAGTGTTTCTCCCACCTCGCTTGATGAAACTCTGATAGCGGGTGATAGTTCGGTGCATACATTAACCATTAGCAATACAGGGGATGGCGTTTTGGATGTGAGTCTCTTAATTGATTCAGCAGCATTAGATGCACTGAATCCGCTGCTGATTCCAGGAAATGCCAAGTTAGCAAGTGGTAATGTTTATTCTGATCCAAACCCGGAAAATGCTGCAGGACAATTATTGAATCAGAATTACCCTGTTGCGGAGAATATGGACCAGGCATCTGCGAGCAGTGTATTGTATTTGTCAGCAATGTCTCCTTTAAGTGATACATTATTCAGAGAATATATTGGAGCATTGCCAAATGTTGCGTCACTCGAACGGATTGATGCAACTACGCAAACGCCCAATGTGGATTTCCTGCTGATGTATGATCTGGTAATTGTCACTTCAGGCAGTTATTTTGCTGATCCGGTTACCCTGGGTAATAATCTTGCTGTCTATGCAGATCTGGGTGGAGGTGTTATAACTTTAATACCTACAAATTGTATAGGCGGAGGCTGGATGCTTGAAGGGGCGATTACGGGACCGGATTATATGCCTCTGACCCAAGCCGATTATTCGTGGACGTATGATGAATGCGTAAGTTTTATTGATCACCCGCTTACAGCAAATGTTTCATTAATAACATGTACCAATTATTCCCATGCCGGAATCCAGGGAGAAGGTGTGTCATTGGGTAGCTATACAACCAGTGGATATCCAGTAGCAGCCTATAATCCCAATAAACCTATCGTTTCAATAAATATTTATCCCTCACAAAACTATTGGGGAGGAGATGTAATCCAGTTGATAAGCAATACGATTGATTGGTTTGGCAATTACGGGGTAAGTTGGTTAAGTGTTTCCCCCCAATCTTTCTCAGTCAACTCTGGTGAAACCCAATCTGTGGATGTGACATTCAATGCCCTTGAACTGATTCCTGATTTATATGCTGCTAATATCAATGTCTTCAGTAACGATCTCGATAACTCACCAATTGAGGTACCAGTTACCTTGACCGTTGAAGATGGTAATATCTGTGACCCGGAATGGTCTGTGGTAAATTACACCAACAGCACCACCGCTTACGGTATAGTAACAATAGATGAGCAGGGGACCGCCGCTTCCACCGGTGATCTGGTTGGTGTTTTTGTAGGTGATGAATGCAGGGCAATCGGTGAATGTATCGTAGAAAATGGTACAGCGTATGTCACACTTATCATACAGGGTGAATTGGTAGAAAAAGCAGAGTTCAGGATCTGGGATGCCAGTGAGTGCACCACCATATATGAAGCGCTGTGCGCTGAAACCAATCCTGGAGGCAGCATTGGATATCCACCCG
>CAZOXI010000271.1:0-5203 GCA_964583445.1 uncultured Bacteroidaceae bacterium
GGCATACGAGATATTGGCGTGACTGGAGTTCAGACGTGTGCTCTTCCGATCTGCACGCTGTACCGCGATTACCCTGTATAACTTATTCACATCGATCAGGTGAGGGGAGTGGGTGGAATAGATGATCTGCATATGCGCTTTGATGTCATCGAAGACTTTAAGGACATCTTCCTGGGCACGTGCATGCAGGCTCACCCCGGGTTCATCGATCAGCAGGATTTTTTGACTGCGCTTGCTGTCCATTGCAGTGGCCTTGAGTTCCATGAAAAAAGACAGAAACCACCTTACCCCGCGACTCCTCTGCTTGGGATAAAGTCTTTCAGCTTCATCCTTGATCCAGAATTCTATGAACGGCTTTCCGCTTTTTTCAGCCTGGGAATGGTCGTAATGTGCAAGTTCAAAGTTGATCTTGATCTTGTTGTTCTTACCCACATTCTGTCTCCAGAATTCCTGGAAATTCAATGTGAGCTCACCATTGAGGTTTTCGATCTTCTGCTTCAGGATCCTGCTGGAGGGTTGCTGGAAAAAAGAAAAGTCAAGGCCGGTGATCGTGAGAAAATTGACAGCGGCCTTGTATCCTTCTGCAGATGCGTTGCCAACTACAATGTCCTCCAGGTCAATCCTGTTGGGAAGCAGTGAACTGAAATCTTCAAACATTTCAAACTCGGGCACAAATTTGAACAATTCCACACCCAGCTCTTCAGGCCCCATAAAATTCTCCTGGCTGCGAATTTCGTTTTCAGCTTGCTCATAGGCTGTTTCGAACGGATTGCCTGCATAGATGAGCTCTGCTGCGAGCAACAGGATATCGTACTGCTTTTTACTTTCCTGCAGCCCGTCTTTCGTAAGTTCAATCTCAAGCCTGTATTGCTCCCTGGTGCTTTCTGCAGAGCGCATCTCTTTTTCTGAAGCGTATAATCCCGCGATATCCGAAAATTGCTGAAAGTGTTCCCTGGCCTCAACCAGTTCATTTTTATGCGACTGGATTTCATCTCGTATTTTGCTGATACGGTCTTTCAGGACTCCTTTCTTTCTGAGTTCATCCAACTTCGTCTCTTTCTCATCCCAGTCCGTTTTTTTATGCTGATACTCTATTTCGAGTGCAGCATATTCTTCCTGGATACGGGCGGCCTCCTCTTTGCTATACCTTTTCTTATTTTTGGAAAACAGCGACCTGCCGGTTTTTTTTATTTCATTTACCTTCTGTTGCTGCGCTTCTAACGCCTCCCGCGTTTCCAGCAGAACTTTTTCCGCCTTGTCGATTGCGATTTCGGTCTTCCTGATCTCATCTGCGGTTTTCTGAAGCAGTTTTTCGATCTTGGTTTCTCTCACTTTTCGCTTATCATCCTCAGCCTGGAAAATTTCACTTAGCTCCTCTCCGGTGGCCAGTTTGCTGGACATGTCTGGTTCCCATGTACGGGAGATGGAAATGGTATGTATACTTTCCAGCTGATCCCTGATCTCGGGGTGCAGCCTGTTGAAATCAATGTTGTCCCTGAATTCGCTGATATCAAAATCAAACCTGCAGGCTACCTGGGGCATGGACAGATCACTTCGCAGCATGTCCTCGATCAGGTGGCCATCATGAAATGCCTTTAAACCTTCCAGCACGGATGTCTTCCCCGATTCATTCTGTCCGATCAGGCAGGTGATGTTATCATATGCCAGGTCATGCCATTTGGTGTCTTTGATCGACCTGAAATTTTTGATCCGAAAGGCAGTCAGTTTCATAAAATATTGCTGGATTTAATGACAAGTATACTAAAATTGTGGTTTCTTTCACTGGCTTCACATGAATTTGATGCCCATTACCAGAACATCATCGACCTGGTCAGTTGTTCCTTTCCAGTCGAAAAATGCCGAATATACCTTCTGCTTCTGTATGGAAAGGTCAAGTCCTGCATTTTCGGTCAGCATCTTTTTGAAAGGGCCGTATTTGAACTTTTTATTGCGTTCCCCGCCAAACTGGTCTGCATACCCGTCGGAAAAAATAAAGATCATATCATCGGAGATCAATTGTATCTTGTGGTTGGTAAATGAATCTTCCTCAATTGCATTGACACCGACGGGCATTTTATCTCCCTTGATCTCGGTCAGCTTCCCATTCCTTACATGGTAAAGCGGATTATTCGCTCCGGCGTATTCCATTACCCCGGTTTCTTCATTGAATACGACCAGGGCCATGTCAATGGCATCTTTGTTTTCTTCATCATCGCCGGTCTGGTGCAGCGCTTTCATTACCCTTTCTCTGAGAAGGTTGAGAATTCGGCTTGCTTTCCATGGCCCCCTGCCGCTGATGATGTCATTGAGGAAAGAGGCGCCCATGATGCTCATAAGTGCACCCGGCACGCCATGTCCCGTGCAATCTCCGGCAGCGACAATGATATGATCCTCAACCCTGGTACAATAGTAAAAATCGCCGCTAACAATGTCCCTGGGCAGGTGAAATATAAAATATTCATGCAATACTTTGTCCAGGTAATTAAATTCGGGCAGAATCGCTTTTTGAATAAAACTTGCGTATTTGATGCTGGCCAGCAATTCTCTTCTCTGATCCAGCAAATCTTGTCTTGATACATTCAGGTTTTGCTCTGCATTCACTGTTATCATTGATCCTTTTAAGGTTTGATCCCCAATACCAGGATGTCATCGATCTGACTGATGTTGCCCATCCATTTGTCCAGTTCCTCCTGTAATTTTTCTTTTTGCTGCTGCATAGAGAGGTCCTGGATGTCCAACAGGAGCCGTTTAAAGTTCCTGGACATGAATTTTTTGCCGAGTGGTCCGCCGAACTGGTCTACGTAACCATCTGAAAACAGGTAGATCGTGCACTCCTTCTCATCGATTAAAGTGGCACTGAACGCATGATCTTTTTCTGATATGCCGATGGGCATGTGATCTGCCTTGGCCTGGTAAAGCAGGTAAGCATTATTGTGGATGGAACCCCGTTCCAGTTCCAGTTCCTTTTCATTTTCCAGGATATTTTTCTCTTCGTTGCTGAGTTTTCTGACCACGTATAATGGGTTGTATGCCCCTGAATACTGGATCTGTTTTGTCTGATCATCGATGGCTACCATGGCGAGATCCATTCCATCCTTGGTGGACTCGTCAATACTATGACCGGTTTGCCGCAAGGATTTTATGACATGACTGCGCAATGCATCCAGGATTTTATTGGTATTGGACATGCCCGATTTGATCACGATTTCATCCAGAAAGGATATTCCAAGCATGCTCATGAATGCACCTGGCACTCCATGTCCTGTGCAGTCTGCCACAACGATGAAAGTTTTTCCATTGTTCTTACCAAACCAATAGAAGTCTCCGCTGACAATATCCCGCGGCCGGAACAGGATAAAGTGCTCCAGTCCCTGCTTTTCCAGCATCTGTTCTGGTGGCAGCAATGCGCGCTGTATCCTGCTTGCATATTCGATACTGTCAGTCAGCTCTTCTTTCTGCTTCCTGATCTCTGCAGTACGGTCTTCGATGATCCCTTCCAGCCTGATATTCTCCCTTTTGAGCCGGCGTGTATACAACACAATAATGATGTAAATAATGAGCACAACAAGGATGATATAAATCAGAAACGCCAGAAAGGTAAGGTACCAGGGACGCGTGATCTCAAATGCGAAGGAGTCCTCCTGGCTGATGTCTCCATATATATTCCTGGCCCGAATGCGGAAGGCATAGTTTCCATGCGGAAGGTTGGTGAAATCCTGGTAGAGGACGCTTTCCCATTCTGACCAACCCTCCGAAAAACCTTCAAGTAAATAACTGTACTCTGTTTTCCCGGGTGCATGGAAATAGGGTGCAGACCATCTGAATTCAATATTATTCCGGGAATGCGGTACAGTGGGCAAGAGCTCGCCGGATTGTTGTTCAGCGATCCTGAAACCATCGTTCCCTGCAGGTCGTAGGTGCGCACCATTATAAACCACAGAGTTGGCGGAGTCACCGCTCACAGTAATTTTTCGAACCAGTGCCCGGTAGGTTCCTTCTCTGAATTCCCCGTTCCTGTTGTAATGGTATAACTTATTGGACAGGGTGAACCATACGCCGGATGTGCCGGTGCTGTGGAATGCATCCGTTGAAAAATTGTCCAGATGGAGGAATGGTTTGTTGATCACATGGTATTTGCCATCTTCCCGGGGCACCAGCGAGGTGATCATCCAACCCTGATTGCTGTTTTCATAGCTGAACCACAAAGTACTGTCATGATCTTCATAGATGGAGTGTATCTTGTTGGTACCTCCAGGCAAATAATCATTGAACAGGGGCGCAGGTGTAAATATCACTGAGTCAGCTACATTGTTTTTTATATAAATACTATCTGCTGTACCCACCAATAAGTCATCGCTGATGTTGCAGACAAAGTTGTCAATCAATTCAGGTAACCCTGATCCGGACCCGAGGTATGTTGTTTGTGCGCCTGTTTCCAGTGGAGAGATATACCCTACACCATGCATGGTCGAACTGAACCAAAGGGTGTCTTCACTCACCTTGGCCAGGCTCCTGATATCACTTCCCATCTCTTCTGTTGAAAACGCCAGTCTCCAGTAAGAACCTTCGTTCACAAGTGAAGTGATGGAAAATTCCATCCCAATGTAGATCTGGTTTTTCCGGTGGGGATCAGTAAAGACCTGGTATCCCCAGAAAACTTTGGAATTTTCGTCAATATCTCCTGTGATGCGTTCTTCTATATTGATTACACGACCGTCTGAATGGACTTCGAGAAGACCGTCTTCTCCAATGGCAAGCAATATCTGTTCGCCGGTCTGCAGGGTGAATTTTGAAAAATCCCATACATTCCGTTGAATATTTGCACCAATCTTTTTAAAACCTGCAATCTGTTCCTCGATGGTATACGCATATATTCCGTTGGAAGTACCAATATATATCCGGCCATTCAGGTCGTCGATACAATGAATCAGTCCCTGGTATCCCGACTCTTCAGAAAAACTGCGCAGGGGACCATTGAAATCCAACCTGGCCACACCAAGCCCCAGTGCGGTCCACAAATACGAATATGGGTAATTGGTTTGTGACTGATATGTATTGAAGATCGTCTGGCTCTGCAGGCCCTGGTCCTTCGAAATCAATTCGACCAGTTCGCCCTGCCTGGAAAGAATGATGATTCCTCCTGCTGCGGTTGAAGCAGCAAACGAACCATTCGTCAGTTTCAGCAGATTGGTCAGGTAATTTT